>CAMYEJ010000017.1 GCA_947254665.1 uncultured Peptoniphilus sp. | reverse complement strand
GTAAAAAATACATAAAGATAGGAGGAAGTATGAAAAAATCTATTTTAATTTTAATGGCTGCCATCATGATTTTATTTACTGCTTGTAGCAAGTCCGATACGAAAACAAAAGAAACAGGCAAAACCTATCCGCCAATGGTTAAAGTCAATGGAACTACTTATGCGGACACAGGTTATGAAAACGCGATGGTAACTTGTGGCACTGCTGATGGAGAGATAAAGACCACCGTAGATGGCAAGAGTATGCCAGAAAAAGACGACGAATCCAACTTTGGTACCGGATATGGCTACCAAGTTTGGGAAAAGGGATATATCAATGTAGAGATTGATAAAAGATGGATCTTATTTAAAGACATCGAGCTTAAGGATGATGATGGACAAATTCCACAGTGGGTTGCCCATTTTACAGCTAAAGTTTTACAGACAGAAGAAGATTCGATTATGGTAGAAGCAACAAAAATTGAAGATGGATTTTATTTCAAAGATCTACTTACTAAACCGATATCTCTATCCATCGACAATTTTAAAAATGAAAAGGACGGCAAAACTACCACAGAAGGTCTAGAAGGCAAGACTGTTGAGGTGTACTTCGGTGGAGAAATTAAGAATACTGAGCCAGAAAGCTCCGTTCCAATAAATCTAGAAAAGATTTATAGAATAGAAGTAAAATAATTAAACGAAAAACTAAGAAGGCTTCGGTCTTCTTTTTTATTTTAAAAGTTCCGCCCTTTAAAGTGCCGCCAAATATTATAAAATAGTGATTTTCTTAGTGAAAGTTTTAGATTTTAATGGTAAAATCATGCTATGGAAATAATTTTTACATCTGATGAAACAATTTTAAAGAATATAGATTCATTTGAACCGAGCCATATATTTAAATGTGGTCAAGCCTTCCGTTGGGACGAGTTGGATGACGGTTCATTTATAAATGTGGCATTTAACAGGGTATTTCGAGTATATAGAGATGGAGATGACATCCATCTAGAAGGAGTGGACGAGGATTTTTACAACGCTCACCTGGTGGATTATTTTGATTTAAATAGATCCTATCTAGATATAAAGGCTCATCTTTCCAAGGACGAAACTCTAAAGGAAGCCATGCTCTACGGCGAAGGAATTAGAATTCTAAACCAAGAGCCTTTTGAAACCATAATCACATTTATAATTTCTGCAAATAACAATATCAAGAGAATAAAAAATTCCATTAGGGATATAAGCAGAATGTATGGAGAGAAAATAGAAAATCCATATGGAGAATACTATGCTTTTCCAACTATGGAGGCTCTTTCCAAGGCTGATCCAAAAGATCTTCGTGAGTTTGCAAAGGTTGGTTTTAGGGACGAAAGAATTGTAAAGGCTTCTCAAATGATTTTAAATGGAGATGTTGAAATCGAGCCTCTCTACACCATGGATTTGGAACTTGCCAGAGAAGAACTTATGAAACTTCCTGGAGTCGGTCCAAAGGTCTGCGATTGCATCCTACTCTTTGCATTTAAGAGGAGCGAATCATTCCCAGTGGATGTGTGGATCAAAAGAGTTATGGAAGAATTATACTTTAAAAAGGAAGTTAAGAAGTCTGAAGTGGCGATACTCGGTAGAGAGTATTTTGGAAAATCTGCAGGCTTTGCTCAACAGTACTTATTCTTCTATGGAAGAGATAATAAATTGGGGGTTAAGTGATGAAGGGACTTATTATAAACCTTGTGGCAATATTATTAGGCGGTCTTTCCGGCAACTTTGTAGGTTCAAGACTTAACTCTAAGTACAAAGACCAAATTATGTCCGGTCTATCTCTTTCAATCCTGGTGGTAGGTATGGAATCTGCCCTAAAGGGAGAAAATTTTATCCAAATAATCCTTGCCATGGTCATAGGACTTGCGATAGGAACCTACTTAGATATAGAAAAGAGAATTGAATCCCTTGGAAATAGCATTCAAAAGCTTGTAAATAAAAAAGAAGGAGATTCAACCTTCGTCGAAGGATTTGTAAGCGGTTCGCTTATTCTCTGCGTAGGATCTCTTACCATCATTGGGGCATTAAACGCTGGACTTATGGGAGATAACTCACTCCTTATAACCAAATCAGTATTTGACGGAATAACCGCGTTTATTTTGGCGAGCACACTGGGAGTTGGAGTTATGTTTTCCGGTGTGCCACTTATGATTTATGAAGGAGGAATATTCTTCCTAGCAAGATACTTAAAAGATTTCTTCACACCTGCAATTATGGCAAATATAAACGGTGTGGGAGGAATACTTATCCTTGCAATTGGGCTTACCATGTTAAGGATCAGAGATTTTAAAAGTGCAAATATGATCCCTGCTATATTCTTAGGAATTTTATTCGGAGCAATATGGGGATAAGGATTTAACCAGGCGAAAGTCTGGTTTTTTATTGCAAAAATTTTATATTTTCGTAAATAATAAAAAATATTGCGAGGAAAATTTCTATTAATTTTAATATTTAAAAGTAAGAAGAAGCACCAGACAATGGTTGAAAAAATATGGAATTATACGCTCGAAATTTCACAAAATTTTCTATATATGTGGTAATATTTTGATTAGAGAGATATAAATTGAAAGTGGATAAGTATGTAGGAGGTAATGATGAATATACTTATTGTTGGAAGCGGTGGAAGAGAGTACGCTCTTGGACACAATATTCTAAAAGGACATAAGGACAGAAAACTCTATTTTTCACCGGGCAATGGAGGCACCTTAAACCTTGGAGAAAACACTGGTATAAAAGTAGATGATATAGATGGACTTCTAAAATTTGCATTAGAAAATAATATTGACTACACAGTTGTCGGTCCAGAACTTCCTCTTACTTTGGGAATAGTAGATAAGTTTGAAGAAAATGGAAAGAAAATCTTCGGACCAAAAGAACTCCCATCAAAATTTGAAGCAAGTAAATCATATACAAAGAAATTTTTAGAAAAATATAATATAGCAACTGCAGAATATAGCGAATTCGAAGATGAAAAGAGTGCCTATGCGTTTGCAGAAAAATTACTTACAAGAGATGGCAAAGTTGTACTTAAGGCAGACGGACTTGCTGCAGGCAAAGGCGTGTTTATTGCCGAAGATAAATCCCAAACACAATCTTTTTTAAAAGATGTATTCGCTGGAGTCTACGGCGACAAAAAAGTGGTGGTGGAAAAATATTTAGAAGGATTTGAGATGAGTTTAATCTGTCTCACAGATACTAAAACCATCCTACCTCTGCCAACTTCTCGTGACCACAAGAGAGTCTACACCGGAGAAATCGGTCCAAACACTGGCGGAATGGGCACCTACGCACCGAATTTAATGGCAGAATCTTTTATGCCTAGAATAAAAGAAGAAATTTTAAATCCGATTTTAAAAGGACTTCAAAAAGAAAACATGAATTATAGAGGCGCACTATTTATCGGACTTATGATCACCGACGAAAAGATTGAAGTGCTTGAATTCAACGTAAGATTTGGAGATCCAGAAACCCAAGTAATTCTAGAACTAATAGATAATGACCTACTAGATCTTCTTCAAAAAACTTCCGAAGGAAAATTAGAAGAAGTAGATTTAAAAGTAAATAATAAAAAAGCACTCTGCCTTGTCCTTGCAAGCGGAGGCTACCCAGGCTCCTACGAAAATGGCAAAGAAATCCACATCGGACCTACCAAGAGTAGCATCTACTACTGCGGAACAAAACTTGAAGACGGAGTTCAAAAGACCAGCGGCGGTAGAGTTCTAAATCTAGTTTACTCTGGAGATGATTTCGACGAAGTAATAGACACAGTATACTCAGATGTAAAAGAAGTTTCCTTTGAAAATATGGAATATAGAAAGGATATCGGTCCTAGAGTTAAGAGGGTCTACGTTGCGAAGAAGGACGAATTCGACCACGAATCCAAAGGAATACAAAGTGAAATCGAAAATTCTCTTGGAATAAAACTAGAGGGACTAAAAGTGTACAATAGGTACGATCTTGAAATGTCCAAGGAAGGTATCGAAAAGATTCTCTACACCATTCTTAGTGAAAAAGTCGTAGACGATGCGTACTTCGAAAATGCGATGGAACTTCAAAGCAAGATGGAAGACACCATTGCAGTAGCATACCTTCCAGGTCAATTCGACCAAAGGGAACAAGGAATCCTAGACACTGTAAGCTTAGTTACAGATGAAAAAATCGCGGCTAAATGTGCCAAAGTCTATGAAATAAAAGGAGCAACCAAGGAAGAACTAAAGAAAATTGAAAAATTCTTGGTAAATCCTGTGGACTCTCACAGAGTTGAGCTTCTAAATATACCTACAACCCTTAAAAAAGAACTAAAGACCACAGATAAGAACGAAATCTATGAAGGATTTATTGATTTCTCAGAAGAAGAATTAGAAAAATTCCTAGAAGAAAAATCCCTTGCAATGAATCTTGACGATTTAAAATGTATAAGAGATTATTTCAAATCTGAAAAGAGAGATCCGAGCGAAACTGAAATCAGAATCCTCGACACATATTGGTCAGACCACTGCAGACACACCACTTTCAACACATTTTTAGATATAAATTTCGACGAAAAGACAGAGCTTGATAGAATAATTAAAAATTCCTTCGACGAATATATAAAGATAAGAGAAGAGTTAAAGATTGAAAAACCGATAAATTTAATGAGTTTTGGAACAATCCTATCCAAGTACCTAAGAGCAAAAGGAAGACTAGAAGATCTAGAAGTTTCAAGCGAAATCAACGCCTGCTCAGTAAAGATCAAGACAAGAATAGATATTGGTGGTAAGGAAGAGCTAAGGGATTACCTTCTTATGTTCAAGAACGAAACCCACAACCATCCAACAGAAATAGAACCATTCGGTGGAGCTTCAACCTGCCTTGGCGGAGCGATTCGTGACCCACTAAGCGGAAGAAGTTACGTCTACCAAGCAATGAGAATAACAGGCGCTGCTGATCCAAGGGACAAAAATACCATGGCGGGCAAACTTCCTCAAAAGAAGATAACCACAGAAGCAGCCCACGGATATTCTTCCTACGGAAATCAAATCGGACTAGCGACAGGACTCGTTGACGAAATCTACCATCCAGGTTATGTTGCTAAGAGAATGGAAACCGGTGCAGTAATAGCTGCAGCACCAATGGAAAATGTGGTAAGGCTAGAACCAGAAGCTGGAGATGTGGTAGTCCTTCTCGGAGGCAAAACCGGAAGAGACGGCATCGGCGGAGCGACAGGCTCATCAAAATCTCACAGCACAACTTCAATCGTTACAGAATCTGCCCAAGTTCAAAAAGGAAACGCCCCAGAAGAAAGGAAGATTCAAAGACTATTTAGACGAGAAGAAGCTACAAGGCTTATCAAAAAATGTAACGATTTCGGCGCAGGCGGAGTAAGCGTCGCAGTGGGAGAACTTCATGACGGAGTGGATATCTTCCTAGAAAATGTTCCACTTAAGTACGAAGGACTAATTCCAATGGAAATCGCAATCTCCGAATCACAAGAGAGAATGGCGGTAGTTTTAAGTAAGAACGATGTGGAAGAGTTTGAAAAATATGCCCACGAAGAAAATCTAGAT
Source organism: uncultured Peptoniphilus sp. (assembly GCA_947254665.1). Lineage (GTDB taxonomy): Bacteria > Bacillota > Clostridia > Tissierellales > Peptoniphilaceae > Peptoniphilus_B. Next base: position 8,535 of record CAMYEJ010000017.1, on the reverse strand, counting down.
ACAAATATCGTCGCAAATATCACAAACACCAACAGAATGAGGATGTACTACAAGGACAAACTTGTGGCTGATCTCTGCTACGACTTTATAAATACCAACGGTGCAAGTAGGCACATGAATGTGGAAGTTACTTCCGAAAGCTTCCCTAAGACTTTAAAATCAAAGGACAAAGATCCAAAGAATTTAAATAAATATCTAGCAGATTTAAATATAACTTCTAAGAGAAATTTAATCGAGCTATTTGACTCCTCAGTTGGAAGAAGAACCGTACTTCATCCACTTGGCGGAAGAGAAAGCATAAACCCAGTAGATGCAATGGTTGCACTAGTGCCAACTCTAGAAGGAAGATCCAAGACCGCATCCATTATGAGTTACGGATTTAACCCATACCTAAGCGAAGAAAGTAACTATCTCGGCGGTTACTACGCAGTGGTTGAATCCCTTTCAAAGATCGTGGCAGCAGGAGGAAAAACCGACAAAGTTAGACTTTCCTTCCAAGAATTCTACGAAAAATTAACCGACGAAAAATCTTGGTCAAAACCACTTAAATCACTACTAGGAGCATTTGAAGTATCATCCTTCTTTGAAACTCCACCTATCGGCGGTAAGGACTCCATGAGTGGAACCTTTGAAGATATAAGCGTGCCACCGACACTGATTTCATTTGCAGTTACCACAGAAGACGTGGAAAATATAGTGAGCCCAGAATTTAAAAATATGGGCAAAATCGGATTAATAGATATCGAATACGACGAAAATGGAACTCTAGATCTAAATAGATTAAAAACAAACTACAAAAAAATCTACGAAGAAATAAAGAATAATAATATTATTTCTATAAAGGTTTGTAGCAAGGGAATTCTGCCAACTATCTATGAAATGGCTGTTGGAAACACAGGATTTGATGTGGAACTAGAAGATCTATACACCAATAAATTTGCAAGCTTCGTCGTAGAATATAGAGAAGACAGAGAATTTATAAAGACCATTGGTAAGTTCCAAGATGAGATCACTGTAAATGGAGAAAAATTAAATAGAGAAGTTTTAAAAGACGCCTACCTACACACTCTTGACCAAGTATTCAAAGGAGCAATCGAAGAAGAACCAACTAAGATTGAAAATAAAAAGGTAGAAAGAAGACTTAAATCTAAGATAAAAGTGGATAAAGTGAAGGCACTTGTCCTTGCATTCTTAGGTACAAACAGTGAATACGACACTAGAAAGGCGCTTGAAGATGCAGGCGCAGAAGCGAAGATCGTCCTATTTAAAAATAGAAACGAAGAAGAAATTAAAAAATCCATAGACGAATTTGCTAAAGAAATTAGAAAAGCAAACATCCTTGCAGTTCCTGGAGGATTTTCAATGGGAGACGAACCGGACGGCTCTGGTAAATTCATCGCAAACGTACTAAGAAATGAAAAGATAAGAGAATCCATAGAATGTATGCTAGAAGAAAACGACGGACTTATAGTCGGAATTTGTAACGGATTCCAAGCCCTTATAAAGACCGGACTTCTTCCATATGGAAAGATTAAAGAGATAGAAGAAGACGACCCAACCTTGACCTTCAACAACTCATCTAGACATATCGCAAGATTTGTAAGTACAAATATGCTAACCAAGAACGGACCATGGTTAAGTAAACTTAAAAAGGATAGCTACAAGATTCCAATCTCCCACGGAGAAGGAAGATTCATAGTAAATGAAGAAAAACTAAGAGAATTTCTAGAAAATGAACAGGTTGTAGCCCAATACGAAGTGGTTCCAAATGGATCCTACTATGGCATAGAAGCAATAATGTCAAAGGATGGTAAGATTCTAGGTAAGATGGGTCACTCAGAAAGAGTTACAGACGATCTTTACAAAAATATCGATTCAGATATCCAAGAAATATTTGAAAGCGGCGTGAGCTACTTCAAAGAAAAATAAATAGATTTAATTATAAGAGGTGCGTTTGTCGCACCTTTTTTGTGGAAAGATAATAGAAATAATCTAAAAATTTTTCTGGTAATTTTACAAATAACACAAATATAAAAGATATGAAAATAAGTTATCTTTATGACTTGCAAAAAAATTAGAATGATACTATAATACTATTAGCACTTAAATAGAGCGAGTGCTAATTAAATAGTTTATAATTTTTATTATACAAGGAGGGACTTATGGAACTTAAACCATTAGGCGACAAAGTCGTAATCAAAAAAATTGAATTGGAAGAAAAGACAGTATCTGGAATAGTTCTTCCATCTTCAGCAAAAGAAGAAACAAATATTGCAGAAGTAATAGCAATTGGCAAAGAAATACTTGATGATGACAAGACAAAAGACGAAATAAAAGTTGGGGACAAAGTATTATTTTCTAAGTATGCTGGCACAGAAGTTGAACTAGAAAGAGAAAAATTCATAGTCCTTAAATATCAAGATCTACTTGCAGTTGTAAAATAATAGGAGGTAGAAATGGCAAAAGAAATTAAATTTAGAGAAGACGCAAGAGAATCCATGATAAATGGAATCGACAAACTTGCAAATACAGTCAAGGTAACCCTTGGACCTAAGGGAAGAAATGTAATCCTTGGCAAAGAATTCGGAGCTCCACTTATTACAAACGATGGAGTTTCAATCGCTCGTGAAATAGATTTGGAAGATGTATTTGAAAATATGGGAGCACAACTTCTAAAAGAAGTAGCAACTAAGACCAATGATGTTGCAGGTGATGGAACTACAACAGCAACCCTACTTGCTCAAGCAATCATCACAGAAGGTATGAGAAACTTAGCTGCAGGAGCTAACCCAATGATTCTTCAAAAAGGAATTAAAAAGGCAGTTGAAGCTGCAGTTGAAAGCATAAAGGGATTCTCAAAGGTAGTTGAAACTAAAGAAGCAATAGCACAAGTTGCATCAGTTTCAGCAGCAGATGAAGAAATCGGTAGACTAATCTCTGAAGCAATGGAAAAAGTAGGAAGAGATGGAGTTATAACCGTTGAAGAATCTAAATCTATGGGTACAGAACTAGATGTAGTAGAAGGTATGCAATTTGACAGAGGATACCTATCCCCTTACATGGCAACAGATCCAGATAAGATGGTGGCAAACCTAGAAGATCCATACATCCTTATTACAGATAAAAAGATCACAAATATTCAAGATTTACTTCCATTACTAGAACAAGTTCTACAAGAAGGAAGACCACTTTTAGTAATTGCAGATGACATCGAAGGAGAAGCACTAGCAACACTTGTTCTAAACAAACTTCGTGGAACTCTAAACATAGTAGGAGTAAAGGCTCCAGGCTATGGCGACAGAAGAAAAGAAATGCTTCAAGACATCGCAATCCTAACTGGTGGACAAGTAATCTCTCAAGACTTAGGAATGGATCTAAAAGAAGCAACTATTGACATGCTTGGACACGCAAGCAAGGTAAGATGTGAAAAAGAACTTACAGTAATCGTAAACGGTGGCGGAGACAAGACTGAACTCGAAAAGAGAATCGCACAAATTAAGAGCCAAATCGAACAAACAGAATCTGAATTTGACAAAGAAAAACTTCAAGAAAGGCTTGCAAAATTAGCAGGCGGAGTTGCAGTTATCCACGTAGGAGCGGCAACAGAAGTTGAACTAAAAGAAAGAAAACTTAGAATAGAAGATGCACTATCAGCTACAAGAGCAGCAGTTGAAGAAGGAATCGTGCCAGGAGGCGGAACCGTTCTTATCGACTCAATGAAGAAAGTAAAAGAAGTTGCAGAAGCATCCGTTGGCGATGAAAAGACAGGTGTAGAAATAGTACTTCGTGCACTAGAAGAACCTGTTAGACAAATCGCTGCAAACGCAGGACTTGAAGGTTCAGTAATCGTTGAAAGAGTAAAATCAGAAGCTGAAGGAATTGGATTCGATGCTCTACACGAAGAATACGGAAACATGATTGAAAAAGGAATCGTAGACCCAACTAAGGTAACTAGATCTGCACTACAAAACGCAGCATCAGTAGCAGCTATGATTCTTACAACAGAAGCAGCAGTTGGACCAATTAAAGAAGAAGCACCTGCAATGCCACCAATGGGTGGAATGCCAGGAATGATGTAAAACAATTAGGAAGACGCAAGTCTTCCTTTTTTTATGCAATTTTTTTTGGAAATCTTTTGCGAAATTTTATATTTTTTATATACAGAGTTAGAAAAATCCATACGCTTATATGACTACAGAAATAAAAAAATTAATTTATAAGAGTTTGATTTAAGCCTCTACCCTTTAAATTTAAAGGTTTAATTGATAGAATAATCTTGAGGTGAAGAATGTACTACGCAGTTAAAAATGGAAGAAACCCTGGAATCTATTTAACTTGGGATGAATGTAAGAGAGAAGTTACAGGTTTTAGCGGTGCAACCTACAAAAAGTTCAAAACTTTTGAAGAAGCAGAAAGCTATTTAGGGATTATAGAAGAAGAAATAAAGATAAAAGATATAGATGAGCTAAAGAGTAACGAAATCTTAGCCTATGTGGATGGAAGTTATAGAAAGGAAGACCATTCCTATTCCTACGGAGTCTACCTCTACTCAGAAGGCTTGGAAGAAAAGTATAGTGCTAGATTTTTCGACGAAGAAAATGCAAAATCTAGAAATGTTTCCGGAGAATTAAAAGGCGCGATAGTCGCCATGAAAAGAGGCATGGAGCTTGGATATAAAAAAATGTACCTCCACTACGACTACAGAGGCATAGAAGATTGGGCACTTGGGAACTGGAAGACGAACCTAGCCCTTACGAGAGAATATAAGAAGACCTACGACGAAATCAAAAATAAAATGGAAGTTAAGTTTATAAAAGTCGATGCCCACACAGGAGTTTATTACAACGAACTTGTGGATAAATTGGCGAAGGAGGCAAAATGAGAAAATCTTGGGATGAATATTTTATGGAAATAACAGAGATGGTAGCCACGAGAAGCACCTGCGACAGAGCCTTTGTAGGTTGCATCTTAGTAAATAAGGACAATAGAATCGTGTCCACAGGATATAACGGATCCCTATCAGGAAATAAATCCTGCGACGAGATCGGTCACACCATGAGGGACGGTCACTGCATCGCCACCATCCATGCAGAGATGAATGCTCTTTTATACTGCGCAAAGGAAGGCATCAGTGTCAAAGGTTGCAAATGCTATGTCACACATTTTCCATGTCTAAATTGCACCAAAGCCCTACTCCAAGCAGGCATAACAGAAATCTACTACAAAGACGACTACAGAGTAGACGAATACGCCCTAGAATTAATCAATAACAACAAAATAAAATTAGTAAACATGAAATAGGGATATAGGATTATTGGGAGGTAAAAGATGAAAAATTTTATAAAAGAATTTAAAGAATTTATAGCGAGAGGAAATGTGCTAGATCTAGCAATAGGGGTAATCATCGGGGGTGCCTTTGGTAAAATCGTATCTTCTCTAGTAGATGATATAATCATGCCACTAATAGGAGTACTAACTGGTGGAGTGGACTTCACTCAAAAGTATATAGCGCTAGATGGTAAAACTTATGAAAGTCTTGCAAAAGCAAAGGAAAGCTCAGCAGTATTTGCCTACGGAAACTTTATACAAAATGTCGTAAACTTTTTAATCATAGCACTTGTAATATTTATTATTATTAAAAATGTAAATAAGATTCAAAGTTTAGGCAAAAAAGAGGAAGAGTCTGCACCTACTACTAAAGAATGTCCTTACTGCAAGAGCGAAATACCAATAGAAGCTACAAGATGCCCGCACTGCACATCAGAACTTAAATAATGGAAAACATTGAGAAAATAAAATCTAAAATTGAAAATTATTTTCCAAAACCTGTAGACAACAAAAGTAGCTACTCGGTTTTGATTCCCCTTATAGAAATTGACGGGGAAATTCACTTACTCTACGAAAGGCGAGCGAAAACTCTAAAGAAACAACCTTATGAAGTATCTTTTCCTGGCGGGGCAATAGACTATAACGAAAGCCCAAAAGAAGCAGCCATAAGAGAAACATCAGAAGAACTCCTCATAGGAAGAGATAAGATAGAAATAATCGGAAGATCTGACTATCTTGTGAAGCCAGAACTCTTAACTATCTACACCTATGTTGGAATAATTAAGGAAGATTACAAAAAAATAGTTCCAAATAAAGACGAAGTGGAATATATATTTACAGTGCCTCTTAAATATCTTATGGAAAATAGTCCGAAGATTTATCCAATTGAACTTAAAATTGAAAGGACCACAGGATTTCCCTACGAACTAATTCCAGAGGCGAAGAAGTACAAAAGACGCCTAGAAGTTGAAACTGTAGAGACATACGAGTATAAGGATGACTTGATCTGGGGATTTACCGCCAAGATGACTCGTGCCTTTGTAGAAATATTAAAAAACGAATAATTCGGATACCAGATTTTTTGTTATCAAAATGTAATAAAAATGTAATATAAAAATGAGAATGCCTGTAACAAGCCATTTATTTGCGTTAGTTTAAAAAAGCCGTAGAAAAATAAAAAAATATCGTTACAGAATAAAATGGCTTAAAATAGCGAAAAATTTTAAAATTACTTCTAAAAGTAACAAAAGAGTTACAAAAATTTGACATATAAATTCATATCATATATACTTCTAAAAGAATTAGTTACAAAATGGTAACTAAGGAGGAGGTATTATGAACAAATCACATTCTTCTAAGCCGGTGAAGAGATTCCTCATAGTGACCTTGCTACTTGTTATGGCAATCACCATGGGTTCTTCATTAGTAAAAGGGAAAAATGTAATTTTGAACATTAATGGTCGAGAAAAAACATTATTAACTTATTCAGCGACGGTTGAAGAGCTAATTACAAAAGAAAAAATTGAATTAAAAGAAAAAGACTTGGTTGAACCTAAGAAGTCTTCTAAAATCGAAGAAGGCATGACTATTTATATTAAATCACCTAAGTCCATTACAATATATGATGGAAACAAAATAATTATCGAAGAAGCTCACGGCGAAACTACTGAAGAAGTTCTAGAATATCTAGGAATTAAATTAAACAAGCTTGATAGAACTGAACCAAAACTTGACGAATTAGTAGATAATAAAATTACAATAGCAAGAGTTACGACAGAGACCAAACAGGTTGAAGAAGTAGTTCCATTCGACGTTCTTGAAAATTTAAACAAAGACCTTGAAAAAGGAAAGACCAATGTCATAACTCCAGGTGTGGACGGAAAGAGAATTGATACCATAGAAACCACATATGTAAATGGAAAACCTGAAGGATCACAAATTTTATCAAGTGATATAGTTGTAGAACCAATTACAGAAGTGCGTGAAGTAGGCTCAAAAGTTATAGAAGAACAAATCCCATCTGGAAAATTTAATGGCGAGGAAGTAGTGGCAGTCTACACTATGGAAGCTACAGCATACGATCCAACAGCAGGCTCTAAGACAGCAATAGGTACTAGAGCAAGAGTGGGAGCTGTGGCAGTAGACCCAAGAGTTATAAAACTTAGATCTAGATTATACATCGAATCAATGGATAGCTGGCCAAGTTACGGATACGCAACTGCAGAAGATACAGGCGGAGCGATAAAGGGCAAGAGAATAGATTTATTCTTCAGCTCAAATGCACAAGCCCTTAGATTCGGCAGAAGAAACGTAAAAGTTTACGTTCTAAAGTAAAAAAAAAATTAATTAAAAGTAAAATTAGAGGCAGATGCCTCTTTTTTTATGGAATTTTTTGGAAATAAATTTTTAGATTTTAAACTGTATAAGATTTTAAAATAAGAACGATAAGTATTCTTCCTTAAAAAATAAAAACTGATGGTTATATATGTTAAAATAGAAAAAAGGAGGAAGTATGAACAAGGTAATTAAGATAATAATGATAATTCTACTTGCGGTGGCATTATTTTTTGTAAATGCGTTCTTTGGAAATCCAATTTCAAAAGCCTTGGCAAGTAGAGCGGCGATTAAGTACATAAACGAAAACTACAAGGATCACAAATTAAAGAGAGATAAAATCTTCTACAACTTCAAAACCGCATACTACACCGTAAGACTTCAGGATGAAGAAAGCGAAGACACCAAGTTCGAAGTGTCATTTGACAGCTTCGGTCGCTTTAAAAATGATACCTTTTTTGATATTAAGTTCAATACCTGGCTTAGATTTCAAGATGAGCTTAGAGATTACGGCAAAGAGCTTGCAAAGAAGGAAAATCTTCCATTTGAACTCAATTTAAGATCATCAGATGACAAAGATTATAATGAACTTACATTAGACGAAAATGTGGACTTCAATCACTTCCCTTTCAATGTAGAGGTAAATGTATTTGGATATGCAGAAGAACCAACCAAAGAAAAGATAATAGAATATTTAAAAAAAGCATCCAAAGTCATGGAAAAGACACCACTAGAAATAAAGAGTTATTCTATTATCCTAGTTCCAGAAAAAAATAGAAAAGAGAATGGTGAGGCGCTGGATTGGAAAGGTGCTTTAACTGTCTATGATATACCTAAGGAAAAGATAAATGATTTAACCACAGAGTATATAGA
>CAMYEJ010000016.1 GCA_947254665.1 uncultured Peptoniphilus sp. | reverse complement strand
ATCTTAGATGGAATAAAATATTCTGGAGTGAATAAAAAAATCTAGAGAGGATAAAAAATTTCAGAGCAAATAAAAAATTCTAGAACAAGGCAAATAAAAAATTCTAGAACAAGTAAAAAATCCTAGACGACTTTATTTAATATAGTCTTCTAGGATTTTTTCTATACATTATAAAAAAAACGTTCCAGGTCAAGTATTTTTTGGCTTGGAACGGTTTTAATTATTATTTTATATTATTTTCTGTATTCTTCCTTAACTGCCTTTGCTACTGCATCTGCTACGCCTTCTTCGAATGCGCCTGGGATTACATAGTCTGCTGATAGTTTGTCTTCTTTTACAAGTCCTGCAAGTGCTCTTGCTGCAGCAAGTTTCATCGCGTCTGTGATTTCTTCTGCATGGATATCAAGTGCTCCTCTGAAGATACCAGGGAAAGCTAGTACGTTGTTGATTTGGTTAGGGAAGTCTGATCTTCCTGTAGCTACAACTTTAGCTCCTGCTTCTCTAGCTTGTGCTGGGTCAATTTCTGGTACTGGGTTTGCCATAGCAAATACTATTGGATCAGCTGCCATGTTTTTGATATCATTTTCGTCGATTACTCCCGGTACAGATACTCCGATAAATACGTCGCATCCTTTGATGGCATCTTTTATAGTGCCTACTAGGTTGTCTTTGTTAGTTATCTTTGCAAGCTCAGCCTTTACAGGGTTTGATCCTTCTAGGTGGCTTTTGTTTATTGTACCTTTAGAGTCACAAGCGATTATATTTTTAACTCCTAAGTCTAAAAGAAGTTTTGTGATAGAATAACCTGCTGCTCCTGCTCCAGAAATAAGAATTTTTATATCTTCCGGTTTTTTATTAACTATCTTTAGAGCGTTTATTAAAGCGGCTACAGTTACTATAGCTGTTCCGTGTTGGTCGTCGTGGAATACAGGTATATCAAGGATTTTCTTAAGTTTATTTTCTATATACACACATCTAGGTGATGAAATATCTTCTAGGTTGATGCCTCCAAATCCTGGGGCAATATTTTTAACTGTTTCTATAATTTCATCTGGATCCTTGGTATCTAGTACGATTGGAACTGCGTTTACATCACCAAATTCCTTAAACAATACTGCTTTACCTTCCATTACTGGCATTGCAGCTTTAGGTCCTATATCACCTAGACCTAGCACAGCTGTTCCATCTGATACAACTGCGATTGTGTTTGCTTTTGATGTGTAGATATATGCTCTTTTTTCATCTTCATGGATCTTTCTACAAGGTTCAGCTACACCAGGTGTGTAGGCATAAGTTAAATCTTCTGCATTTAGAACCTTAGCCTTTACTTCTGTTGCAACTTTACCTTGCCATTCTTCATGTTTTTTTAGAGCTTTTTCATATACGTTCATAAATTTTCCTTTCTTTTTTTAATTTAAAATTTAGTTTTTATCCAAAGAACAATGGTACGAGGATTGATGCCAATAGGATAATAAATGCTCCACCAAGTCTTGATGAGATTTGTGCAAATGGCATTAATTCCATTCTGTTAGCTGCAGTTAGTACTGCAACGTCTCCGGTACCACCCATGTTAGCCATACATAGACCTGCTGTGATAGCAGCTTCTATTGGGTAGAATCCAACTAGTCTTCCAACTAGAGCAGAACCTATGATTGCGCCTAAAACTACTAGAGCAACTAGGAATAGATAAACTAGTGAGAAGTGTTCGATAATTTGTTGTAGTGATGTGTAAGAAACACCTATACCAACTAGTAATAGTGGAGTACAGTTCTTAGCTATAAATGCATACCAACCTGCTGATGCATCGGTGTATTTTTCTGGAAGGACGTTTAGTGCTTTGACTACAGCAACTGAAATGATCATCCAAGCATAGGTATGGATATTTACGCCAATTTTTTTCATACCGAAAGCTATAATAGCACCTAGAGTGAAAAATGCGGTAGCTAGTACGATACCTGTTGCATATTCACCTGGTTTTAAAACTACTTCTCTATTTTCTGCTTTGATTTCTTCATCTGTACTTCTCATAAGTTGGCCATTGCCTGTCCATTGTGGTTTAGCTTTGCCAAGTCTGTTTAATAGACCTCCAGCTACTATAGCTAGGGCGTTACCTAGAGCTACTGCTGGTACTAATTTTGACATAATTACTTCTGTTTCAACGTGTAATGCTTGTGAGAATATTTCTGAAATTGGAACAGCGCCTGCTCCCATTCCGCCGCCCATGATTGGAATACCAATATATGCCATAGCTTCTCCTGGTGTATAACCACAGAAAAGTCCGCCTATTGATACTAATCCAAGAGCTGCAACTACACCGCCAAGGATGGCTGGTAGGTATCTAACTGATGCTTTGATAAGGAGTTTCCTATTCATACCAAGAATAGATCCTGTTATTAGAGCTGAGATATAGAAATCCAAAAAGCCCATTTTGCCTTCGCCAGATTTCATAAAGGTATCTATTAGATTCTTGGTTGCATCTGGTAGTAGATTGAAATAAACTAGTGCTGCTCCACCAAAGATGGTTACAACAGCTCCACCACCGAAGTAAGTGTTTATTATAGGAATATGATTACCTGCAAAGTTTAAAAATTCTCCAACGATTAACATTAATAAGAATGCACCAATAAGTCCTGCTGGTAGTACTCCTAAATATACTGCTACGCATAAAACTGCGGCTAGTACAAAAAATAGTGGCCAAGATACGCCAAGTATTCTTTTGTCTTCCATTTTCTTCCTCCGTTTTAATTTATTTTTTTTAAAATAATTTTGTTAAAATATAACTTTTATTCAACTTTTGAAATTGTATCTAGGATTGTACCGTCTCTATAGACAGAAAATCCTATGATTTCGTCTGATTTGTCACGTTTTTTTGGACGACCAGTAAGTGATATGGCTATGTCATATAATTCATCAATAGTTTTAAGCTCTAGCTTTGTATCCTTAAGTGCCTCTAAGAGGTCAGTTCTTGCTGGATTAATGGCTATTCCATATTCTGTAACTAATACATCCACTACCTCACCTGGTGTGGTGATGGTTCTTACCTTATCAACGATAGCTGATACCCTAGCGTTAAATAGTTTGGTGGTTATGATTGTAAGTTTGGCGCCTGTTGCCGTATCAGCATGGCCGCCAGATCCGCCGAGGATTATTCCGTCAGATCCTGTTGTAACGTTGATATTAAAGTCCTTGTCGATTTCACTTGCTCCAAGAATAACACAGTCCAATTTTTCTGCTACGCAGTCGTCGTTTGGATTTGCGTACTTAGAACCAGAAATCTTGTGGTGGTTTGGATTAGTCTTTGAAGATTTAATCGCTCCTAGATCGAAGCATTGGACGTCTTCTAGACTTTCAAAAAGTCCCTTGTCAAGCATCTCTACAAAGAATCCTGTGATACCACCAGAACCAAATGATCCTTTGACATTTTTGTCTTCCATTAGAAACTTGACTTCATTTGCTACAGCTAGGGAAATACCACCTGCCCCTGTCTGCATAGAAAATCCATCTTTTATTAGACCTAGTTCATCGATTAGTCTGGCAGTTAGCCTAGCTATCTTTAGACCTAGAGGATCCTTGGTGACTTGGGTTGTACCCGAAACTATTCCACTTGGGTCACCGATTTGGTCAACTTCTAAAATATAGTCTACAAAACCCGGTTTGATATCTGGGTTTTCACAACTATCAACCAAATTATCCGTAATAGCAACGACCTTTTTTGCGCACATTGCATCGGCAACAGCATAGCCAAGAGATCCGCAAGCTGATTTGCCAACAGAACCATCCATGGCTCCATTCTTATCAACGCTTGGGCTAGCTACAAAAGCTACATCTATCTTAAGGTCTCCCTCGTAGATAGATCTAGGTCTGCCGCCGTGGGTCGTTATGAAAACTGGATTTTTAAGTTTGCCACGGGACACAGCCTCAGCTACTGGACCTGACATATAAGAAGTCTCTATATTGGTCACAGTTCCATCTTCTATCATTTCTACCAAGGGAGCATGGCATGCAAATATTGAACTTGCTGCAAGTTTCAAATTCTTTAAACCCATTTTGTGAAGCTTATCCATGACCATGTTTAGGACATAGTCCCCATTCCTAAGATGGTGGTGGAAGGAAACAGTCATCCCATCATGTAGGTCAAGCTTTTTAAAAACTTCATCAAAACCTATGAGTTCAGGTTTGATATTTTTTTCAAAATGGTATTCTTTCTTGTCGACATATGCCTTGGCTGATTTAAATTTCTTAAGATTTAGAGCTTCTAAGTCAATATTTTTCATATTAGCCCCCATTCTTTAGCAGATTTCAAAAGATTTTCTGATCTAGTGATGATTGGTTTATCAACCATCTTACCCCTGAAGGAGAATACTCCAAGTCCCTTTCTTTCTGCTTCTTCTGCCTGACTTACAATGACTTTTGCATCTTCGATTTCAGCCTGAGTTGGTGAAAACATCTCGTTAACTGCGAAAACTTGGCGAGGACCAACTATGAGTCTTCCATTAAAACCAATGGTTTTTACAAATTTAGTGTCCTTCTTCAAGCCTTCCATGTTATCAATATCTGTATAAGGTGTATCGATAGCATTTAAGCCGTAAGCCTTGGCAACAGTTACAATTCTATATCTAGCAAAGGCAATTTCTTCTGAGCCTTCAGTTCTCTTAACCTGCATATCCACAGAGTAGTCCTCTGCACCGAGAAGAAGTCCTTCGATTCTATCTGACTGTTTGACTATATCTTCAAGCTCCAAGATTCCTCTTGCACTTTCGACAAGCATGTAATATTTCAAATTATTTTCTATATTATTTTCTTTTGTAAACTCATCAATAAAATCAAAAACTTCTTTAGCCGTATCCTTGTTGGATTTTGGTATAACCAAGCCATCTGGACCAGCTGGAATGATAGCTCTTATGTCATCCTTCCAATAAGGCGAATCAGTAGGATTAATCCTAACAGTAACAACTGAATTCTTGTAGGATAGAGTTCTAAGGGCATTAGCAACTAGATCTTTAGCCGCATCTTTTTGGCTGGTAGAAACAGCATCTTCAAGGTCATAGATAATAGCATCCGCCTCTAGATTATCAGCTGAAACCAACATACCAGGGTTATTTCCAGGCATAAATAACATTGTTCTTAAAGTCTTCATTGCGCTCTCCCAATTGCTGTTTTAAGCCTAGCAGCTATGGTACAATCAAGGGCTCCCTTATCTTCAATAATAACCTTGACTCCATCTACTCCAGACTTATCCAGCACATCTTTCACAACTTTTTTAATTTGATCTCCGAACTCATACTCAACCGGTGAATTCAACACAATTTCCACACCATTGTTTGACTCCAACCTGATTAAGCAATCGTTTGATTCAAGTGTGCCTGCACTTGAACTTTTCTTTATTTCCATAGAACCTCCTTTACTTACAATAATAAAATATAATGAGATTTATGTCTATAGGCTGCCAGAAAATAACATCATCGAAGAAAACATTTTCTTTGAGGCGTTAATCTTCTATTTTCTTATTACCCATTTAATGAAAAATAACTCGATTTGTTAAAATTTTGAAGCCAGCAATCGTGATAAGATAACGAATCTAGAGGCCTTTTAACAAACTAATAATAGGCGGGATAAATTAAGAAATATTAAAAATCTAGAGAGAACTCTCTTTGTTATATTTATCTTTATATGTGCTTAAAAAATTTTAGTGCAGTATGCTATAATTAAGTTAATCTCAATACGAAAGAAGAAACGAGGATCTGGACTTAGAAAAGTTATAGAAGAATACGAAGCAGAAGAAAATTATAAAGAAGAATTAAAACCAGAGTTTAAGTCAACGGAGTCTTCATTTAATACTATTTTAAAGAATCTAAATTATGACACCCAAAATGACGGTCAAAGTGAGGGGTGAAATGAGGGTGAAAATGAAGGTCAAAATTGAAATATTAAAAGAATTAGAAAGTAACAAGTGATTACTAGATGAATATAAAATTAAAAGAGATTTTAGATAAAAAAGAAAAGGAAAAAATAGCAAGAGAGATCTTGACAGACCTACCAGAATGGTTCGGACTGCCAGAGAGCACAGAAGAATATATAAATGAATCAAAGGACAAACCATTTATCGCTTCATTTGTAGATGGTGAGGCAGCAGGTTTTGTCGTGCTAAACGAAACGAGCATGGACTGTGCAGAGATATTTGTCATGGGAATAAAGAAAGAGTATCATCGAATGGGCATTGGAAGGATGTTAAACGAAGAATACGAAACTATGGCGAAGAAAATGGGCTATACCTATTCACAAGTTAAGACTGTAGAGAAAGGTCATTATAAAGAATATGACATCGCCAACAGTTTCTATATTGCGATGGGTTACAAAGAATTAGAATGCTTCAAGAAATTATGGGATGAATGGAATCCATGCCAAGTATATGTAAAATGTTTGGGTGAGTAAAATTATTTTATTTATTAGAATTAGATATGAAAATATTGAGAGGGCGACCTCTCTTTTTTAATATTAAAAATATAATTTAAGATTGACTTTAATAAAATTAAATATTATACTTAATATAATTAAAGTAGGTGATGAAATGGCGATTGAAATAATTCCAGAATGGATGGCAAATCTCGACGACGAAGATCTATCCTTTATCAAAAATTTTATAATGGCGTCTGGATCATTAAAAGAGATTGCAAAACAGTACGAAGTAACATATCCGACGGTGAGGCTAAGGCTCGATAGACTTATACAGAAGATTAGGATTAGCGAAGACAACGCAAACGAGCCATATATCTCGCTTATCAAGAGGCTCGCTGTAAATGACAAGATTGATTTCGAGACGGCGAAGATATTGGTTTCCGAATACAAGAAGATAAAAGGAGAGGATTAAATGGCATTTTCATTAAATACTATAATTTTTTTCTTGATAGTAGCTCTAGTAGTCTACTTGCAAATATATTTTTCCAAGATGGAAAATAAATGGATTGGACTGATACTTCCAGGGATATCAGTTATAATTTCTATAATTATGGTTTTAAATATAGCAGAACCATCGGCAAATATTAGTACGGCTCAGCGTATAGTTATGGTACTCTCCACATTTTTAACGAGCAATATCCCAACGATAATTCTCTTTGCAATTTATTCTCTAGTAAGGCAAAAATTAAAGAGAAAATCAGAAATCGACAAGATGAATATCAAGGATTTGTAAAATTAATAGGGATTTAAAAATTTCCACGCTCTACGTAGAGCATGAAAAATATAAATAAATATCCTACACTTCTCTAAAACTCTATTCTTTCTTCTTCAAATCTTTTTTTACGAGGGAGAGGGAGGGAATTAACGTCTCTCGAAAAAAACTTCGGTTTTCTCTTCGAGACTCGCAGTTTCCTCCCTTCTCCCTCGAGCTCCCTCTTCCCACCTCGCATTGGGGAGGTTTTGGTAGTGATTTTTTTATCCGGCTAAAATTTTCCAAACTCGCTACGCTCAGACAGTGGAAAATTTTTTAACGCCGAAAGCAAAAATCAACTGTTGTGGCTTAAGTTGTATCGACGAAAGGATTACAATTAAGGATTCTATGGGATAGATCGTAGGAAGGTTTTTTATCTAATATCTATGTAAACTTGATGAAGGGTTTAATTTTGTAGCGGAAGCATCTTGCTTCCACAGCCGAAGGCTACTTTACCTTCACAACTACAGTCATCCTGAGCGAAGACGGCTTTTGCCGTCGAAGTCGAAGGATCTGACCTATATTTAACCAAGTCCGGGCAAATGAAATAATAATCTTATGCTCTACGTAGAGCATTTATATTTTCCATATTTTAATACAAAACAAACATAAAGATAATTATTTTCAAAATAGGATATAGTATTAATAGAAACAAATTATTTAAAGGGAGAATCATCATGAGATTTGAAAATAAAGTTGTTATAATTACCGGTGCTTCTTCAGGTGTTGGTAGAGCTGCAAGCGTGATGGCTGCTAAAGAAGGGGCAAAGGTATATGCCATTGCTAGAAGAGAAGAAAGACTTCTCTCTCTTGCTAATGAAGTAAACTCTCTAGGCTGCAAGGGTGAAATCGTACCTGTTACCTGCGACGTTTCTAAAAAAGAAGACGTGGAAAGACTTTTCGAAAAAGTAAAAAATGAAAATGATAAGCTTGACGTGCTTATTGCAAATGCGGGTGTAATGGACAGTTTTGAACCTCTTACCCACTGCACTGAAGAAAATTTCAACAGAATTTTCGATATCAATGTGAAGGGAAGTTTTAGACTTTTCAAAGGTGCAATTCCTCTTATGAAGGATGGTGGCGCAATCGTTGCTACCACTTCAATCGCAGGAATCAGAGGCGGCAAGGCTGGCGTGGCTTACACAATGTCTAAGAGCGCGATCCACGGTCTTGTGAGAAACACTGCTGCGATGTATGCAAACGACAAAATTCGTTGCAACGCGGTAGCTCCTGGTGGAATCGCAACCGAAATCATGGAAAATTTCTCAAACGTTGACGAAAAAGGAATGGAAGTTGTTATGAGAGGTCCAAAACTTGACAAGATGGTTGCAACTGCTGAAGAGATCGCTTCAAACCTACTCTTCCTTGCATCTGATCAAACATCAAACATCAATGGACAAATCTTGGTTTCAGACGGCGGACTTACTAATATGTAAAAATATTTTTGAGGGCTTGTTATTTAACAGGCCCTCTTTTTAGTTTATAATTGAAATAATAAATTAATTTTAGGTGATGGAAATGATTAAAAAAATTGGAATAGTAAGTCTTTCTTCTGGAGTGTTGGGAGAAGGTTTTGTAAAACATGAGGTGGATTTAGGAGTTAAGAGAATAACCGACTATGGCATAGAAGTTGAATTTCTACCGAACGCTCTTAAAGGAATGGAATTTATAAAAGATCATCCGGAGTGCAGGGCAAAGGATCTGTTGCAGGCATTTGAAGATGATTCCATAGACATGATTCTATGTGCAATTGGTGGGGTGGGTACATATAAACTTCTTCCATACCTATTTGACAATGACGAACTTAAAAATGTAGCGAAACAAAAAGTATTTCTCGGATTTTCTGATACGACGATGAACCATTTTATGCTAAATAAAGTGGGAATAAAAACCTTTTATGGTCAGGCGTTTCTCCCAGATGTATGCGAACTTTCTAAGGAGATGCTTCCATATACGAAGAAATATTTTGAGGAGTTAATAAAAAAAGGTAGGATTGAAGAGATAAGACCTAGCGACCTTTGGTATAAAGAAAGGGAAGATTTCAGCGAGGATGCACTTGGTCAAAGTACTGAGAGTTTCCCAAACTCTGGTTTTGAACTGCTAAGGGGCAACTCTACATTCAAAGGTAAAATTCTAGGCGGATGCATAGAGTCAATCTATGATAATTTTGTAAATGAGATATTCGATGACACCGTAGAAATGTGTGGGAAATATAAATTATTTCCGAGTTTAGAGGAATGGAAGGGCAAAATACTGCTCCTTGAAACCAGCGAGAATAAATCCAGCCCAGAACTCTATAGAAAAATGATTCATGCTCTAAAGAATTATGGAATATTCGATGTATTATCAGGAGTTATAGTCGGCAAACCTCAAGACGAAGTATACTACGATGAGTACAAAGAAATCTTGTTAAAAGAAATAAATAATGAGGAACTGCCAATTTTATATAATATAAATGTCGGTCATGCCACACCTAGGTGCATTATACCTTTTGGAGTTGAAGCGGAAGTGGATGCTAAAAAGCAAGTTATAAGGTTTAAATATTAAGTCTAGATAAAATTTTGATATATAACAGGAAAAGAAAGACTTTGAAGATATGATACTTAGAGTACAAAATACCAACGAGAAACCAAAGTTAAAACTTAGTTTAGAACCGGAGATGAACTGCTTTTTAATCGATTGTATAAGACATAAACTTCTGTAAGAAAGTACAAATATAAATTTTATAATGGATATGAATTACAAAAAACAGTCGAAAAATTTAAAAATAAAATTTGCAAAACTGATTTATAATTAATATAAATCGAGGAGGAAACATGCTTTTAATCGAAACTTTGGTCATGTGTGCCATATTTTTTGTCCTATGTTTTTTGGGAACGGGCACCGACGATAAGAATTTAAAAAACTACTCCACCTATCCAGATGAAGTTAAGAAAAAAGTTCAAGAGATAGAAGAATATAGGGGAAGATTTAAAGAAACGAGTAAGGCTAGAAATTTTGTGGCGAATTTAGTAGTATTCTTGGTAATTTTTATAATATTTGGAATATTTATCCGCCAAAGAGAATTTGTCCAAAATTTCAAATCTCTCTTTATAATGGGACAGGTGATAAATATATTTGATTTAGTCGTAATAGATATGATCTGGTGGAGAAATACAAAGCGCATAAGATTTACCAAAATTCTGGACAAATCCCTCTATCAAGATCCGAAACCGCACATCGAATCATTTGTAAGGGCACTTATAATGTATACCATAGTTGCAATAATAGACGGATACATCTTAACCATGTTTTAAAAATAAATCGAAATCATTTAAAGGACCAATGGTCCTTTTTATTTCAAAAAATTAGGGCTCCTGTGAGCCCTTTTATTTTATACAAATTAATCATCTTCAATTACAAATCCAGTGACCCGCGCTTGTATTGCAAGTTGTGTTCTACTTGCAAATCCAGTCTTGTCCAAGAGATGTTGGATATGGGTCTTCACTGTGTTTAGTGAGATGCCTAAGCTTTCTGCGATTTCGTCGTTTCCCACTCCTGTAGTGAGAAGTCTTAGAACTTGAATCTCCCTCGGGGTTAGGTCGGTGGATTTAGTCATTCCCAGTTTGACCTCTGGAGTCTTAATTGGATAGATGGACTCTCCACTTAATGTCCTTTCAATAATTTCTAAGATTGTCTCTTCTGAGACTTCTTTGTACCAAAAACTTTCTATGCCAATCTCTTTTGCTCTATCCATCCAGGATACTTCTGGCATGCTCGTAACGGCGATGATTTTTAGTTCAGGTTTTAATTTCTTTATTTTAGCCGCTGCATCGAGTCCATTGGATCCGTCTTGCATCAGTATATCCATGATGACAAGATCCAGGTTACTGTTTAGTACATATGTATCTGCAAACATGGCTGTATCGACGCAGTAGACCACTTCGTAGTCTGGACATTGACTTATATATAGTTTAAACATTTCACGTGAGACGAACTGATCGTCTACAATCATTATTTTATAGGTCATAGTTTCCTCCTTTTGGCCAGGATAGATCCAAGGTGAATTGCGGATTAAGTTCTATATTCATCTTGCCACCAATACTTTTTATCCTTTGATGGATATTTTTGAGACCGCCCTTTTCTTTTATCGGCTCTTTAGATAATATTCCGTCGTTTCTTATCTTGCAATGGATATTTAAATCGCCTTCATCTAATTTAATCCAGATATTTTTGGCTTGACTGTGGCGAATGGCATTGTTAAGCGCCTCGTGAACTATATCGGCCAAGAGATTTAAATCACCTTCATCCTTTGGAGTTTCACCATCTAAGTGGACCGCAACTCCGATATCTTTTGCGGTGGATATGAGTTTTTCAAATTTTGCCTCATTCTTTGAAGAATCATCCTTTTCACTTAAGAAATCTTCTTTTTCGTTTAGCATTACAAGGCTCTCCATCCATAAATTTATGAGCTTATCCCGATCTTCCTTAGTCTTTTTGTCCATATCCAAGTATCTTTTAAAATAGATTAGTGATTGACCAATTTTGTCGTGGATTTTGACCTTAGCCTGTAAGATTTCCTTTTGTCGAGTGTATTCTCCCACATTCTTTTGATATTCTTTGAGACTTTGGTTAATCTTTTCAATCTGCCTATTCTTTTCTTCAATCTCTTGGTACAGATTCCACTCAAGGGTGATTTTGTAAGCCAAGATTTCTCTCACATTTTCGTGAAGGATTATCTTTATATGCCAAATATCTCCCAGAGCTTCTACTATGAGGGGATCCTTTTGCAAAATACGAGCTTCCTTTTTAATATTGTTATTTCTTATATCTTCTGCATAGACCACATCGTTTACAAGCATATTACCGAATACTGCGTAGCTAATATCCTGCATTACTCTATTTACCAAAAGAGGTGTTCCATCTAATTTTGAAAAACATATACCGTCAGGGAGGTTATCCATACTTTCCTTTATGGAGTTCTTGCCTATGACTCTGTTCTTGTTCTTTATAAAACTTATGGCAAAGATAATTTCGAATATGCAGAGGACCAAATCGTAGACTATAAATAAGTAAACGGGCAGGTCCACCATAGGTTTTGCGATGTAGAGTCTGCCAGTTCCAATCTCTGCCAAAATTTGCATAGAGAAAAAACTCAATGAAAAGATGAATATACTATGCACAAAGTACTGGGCGTGTAATTTGCTATTTGCTGTATCGACAACGATCTTCACACTTGCAACTAAGATGGCGGTGTTAAAGATAAATAGAAGGGCAAGGTTATAGATGCTTAGATTTATAAGAGTCATAGTTGCCTCCTTCCAAGAGATATACATAGATTAATTTCATCATCTACTATATTTTCGTAAGTTAAAATTTCATCTTTTGAGTAAGTATATTTGTACTTATCTAAAAAAGATTTAGGCTCTGCTCCTTTAATTTTTACACTTAACACGGGAGCATTCTCATCCATATAAAGCTTTATATAAAGAGAGTCGATGCCAGGCATATAAAATTCTAAAGCATATTGAAAAATTTCATAGAGATTAAGACAGTACTTGGCATCAAACTTTCCACTCATTTCCCAATCTATATGGGTACTTACATCGCTTAACTTTAAATAGTCTAGGGATTCGGAGAACGCAAGCCTAAGCTCGGATAGATCCAAAGTATTTTTATTTTTAGTAATCAAAAATAAGTTTGAGTACCTCTTTATATATACATCGAGAAAACATGCGTGTTTTAGTTTTATCTCAAACAAATCCTCGTCGTCTGGCAGGTTCATCAAGATGTATTTAAGCTGATCAAACTCAGGCTTTAGCTTCATTTGAATATGTTCTCTAATCTCTCTTTGTTCTTCCAGTTTAACCATATTTTTCTGCAAGATGCTATTTGCCTTTAGAAGTTCGTTTTCGCTTAGCATATCTTCGCTGATACTGATTAGCTTTCTCTTTAGATTGTTGAAATCTGTAAAATCTACAAACCAAAAAGATTTACCGCCCTTGATATTTGCACTTTCAAGCATGGTATCTTCATCGATAAAAATTGGATTTAATAGTGCATCTTCAATGAGAGATGGCTTTATATCTCTATACATTTTTGGACTGAAGATCATCTTGCCATTTAAGTCCATAATCCCAATATTTAAAGAAGAAATCTGCAAGAATGATTCATATCCTCTGTTGGAAGGCAGAAGTCTCATAAACACCAAGGATTCTATAAAAAGCAGCACTATCAAGATATTGAATTCTGTACTTTTGAAAATAATTTTAAAGTATTCGAAATTTTTCCAACCAATCATGTATAGAAAAGTATATAGACCCCAGATGATAAGTATAAAGATAGGCAGATTTACAGAAGCTAAATTTCTATTTTTAAAGGAAGGAAGCATTGTAAATACTAAAGTGCATAGAGAAAGAAGCCCTATGTAGATAATTACAAAATAAAATACGGGACCGTACATATTTAGACCTCTCACATTTGGGTCAACGGAGAAGACGAGCTCATGGTAGTCATTGGTCAAGATTAAAATGGCAGCTACACAAGTAGGTATCCAAAGAAGATTCCAATGCTTGCTTATATTTTCTCTCTCAGATTTACCGACGTGAAGAGAAGTGAGGAACACGAGATGAGTTAAAACAAGTGGAAAGACAAAGTAGAAATTTCTTATAAGTCTTACTGCGTCTTCATTTCCAATCAAAAATTCGTACTTCACAGTCCTTATCGTGAGATAACATATAAGAAGTATGCCGATAACTCTAAATCTAGTGACTATAGAACTTCTAATTACTCTATTCATCATATTGTGCATCCATATAAAAATTACAAATGTATATAGAATAAGCACAATGGTATGTATAGGGAAATCTATATAGTGATAAAAATCCAAAGCATGTAGCAAACAAGCGATTAAAACCAAACAAATAGAAACGATATAACTTATGATTTCTTTGCGATACATAGTAACCTCCCTTCAAT
>CAMYEJ010000015.1 GCA_947254665.1 uncultured Peptoniphilus sp. | reverse complement strand
TTCATAGCATATAAAGGTAAAATAAGGTAAAATATAATAAATACTAAATGAGGTGATATTATCAAAAACGACAACAAAATGAACAAGTTTAAACTTGCATACTATATAATTGCAGTGGTAGCCATACTTGCGGTGCCTCTTTTCATAAGACCTTACTTCAATGGTCCCCAAGAGGAAAAGATAAACAATGTGGACTACGTAACATTTGCGAGATACTTAAAAGATGAAAAAGTAAAGGAAGTTGAAGTCAAAGATAGAGAAATCAACTTCACTCTTAAAACCGATGGAAAAAATGTCATCAACAAAACCATCAGAATGGAAGATCCATTCCTAGCAAACAGACTTATTGAATCTGGAGCGAAAACAGACAGAGTATTCCCAACGCAACTAAATCCTATCCTTGGAAATATAATCTACATGGTTTCCATGGTGGTGTTATTTGTAGTCATGGGACAGCTACTATCTCGAACTTTATTTAAAAAATTCGGCGATGGTGGAGTAGGTCCGATGAGTTTCGGTAAGAGCAACGCAAAAATATATGTAAAGAGTACAGACGGAATAACCTTCGATAATGTGGAAGGACAAGATGAAGCGAAGGAAGCCTTGAAAGAATTGGTGGACTTCTTGCACTCACCAAAGAAATATACTGACATTGGAGCAAAACTTCCAAAAGGTGCTCTACTAGTAGGACCTCCTGGAACAGGTAAAACCCTACTTGCCCAAGCAGTGGCGGGAGAGGCAAACGTGCCATTCTTCTCCATATCAGGTTCTGAATTCGTAGAGATGTTCGTAGGACTTGGTGCAGCAAAGGTAAGAGATCTATTTAAACAAGCCCAAGAAAAAGCTCCTTGCATAGTGTTTATCGACGAAATCGACACCATCGGTAAGAAGAGGGACGGAGCAGGATTCTCCGGCAACGACGAAAGAGAACAAACCTTAAACCAACTTCTATCAGAGATGGACGGATTCGATTCCAAGCTTGGAGTAGTAATCCTTGCTGCGACAAATAGACCAGACTCACTAGACCCAGCACTATTAAGACCAGGTAGATTCGACAGAAGAATACCAGTGGAACTTCCAGACTTAGTGGGAAGAGAAAAAATCTTAAAACTTCATGCCAAGAAGGTGAGAAGAGAAGCAAGCATCGACTACAAACAAATAGCCCTTGCAACTGCAGGCGCATCTGGAGCAGACCTTGCAAACATGATTAACGAAGCTGCCCTAAGAGCCGTAAGACAAGGTAGAACTGCCATGACTCAAAAGGATATTGAAGAATCTGTGGAAGTTGTGCTAGCAGGATACGAAAGAAAGAATGCAGTTATCTCTTCAAAGGAAAAAGAAATAATCTCCTACCACGAAGTTGGTCACGCACTAGTAGCAGCTAAACAAAATAATTCTGCACCAGTACACAAGATAACCATAGTTCCACGTACATCTGGAGCGTTGGGATATACAATGCAAGTTGACGAAGAAGAAAAATTCCTAATGTCAAAGGACGAACTTTTCAACAAGATCGTAACCTTGACAGGAGGCCGTTCAGCAGAAGAACTTATCTTTGGAGTAGCAACCACAGGCGCAAGTAACGACATCGAACAGGCAACCAAGATTGCAAAATCCATGATCACAAGATTTGGAATGAGCGAAGAATTTGGATTTGTTGCAATGGCAGAAGTAAATAACAGATACCTCGGTGGAGATGCAACTATGACCGTAAGCGACAAGACTGCCTACGACATCGACCTAGCAGTCAAGAAACTCATAGAAGCAGCCCACATGAAGGCGATAGACATATTAAAAGAAAATATAAATGCACTTCACGAAATAGCAAACTACCTATTGACCAGAGAAACCATAACCGGCGAAGAATTTATGGAGATATTGAAAAAATATGAGTGATTATATATCCTACGAATCTAATGGAGAGAAGAGCTTCGGCATACTGGATGGAGAATATATCTATGATTTAGGCGGACTCTACGGAATAGATAGCCTCCTTAAATTTATAGAAATGGACGAACTTCAAAGAAGTAAACTTAACAAAATAGAAACCATCTATAGAATAGAGAGAAAATCTATAAAAGAAGTAAAAGTCTTGCCGCCAATAGAAAACCCGAGAAGGGGAATATTCTGCGTAGGCAAAAATTACTTGGGTCACGCAGTAGAAATAAAAGAACTTGGAGATGAAATCCCAAAGTCACCGATATTTTTCACAAAGAACATCGACAGGATCATCGGAACAGGAGACACCCTAAACATAGAAGAAGCACCGACGGACTGTGCAGACTACGAAGGGGAACTGGCACTGATAATAAAGAATAAGTGCAAAGATTTAAAACCATACGAAGTTTGGGAAAATATCTTGGGATTCACAGTAGCAAACGACTTCTCCGCAAGAGAATTACAGACAAAATTCGGACAATGGACCAAGGGCAAGAGCCTCGACAGATTCTTAGCCATGGGACCAATAGTAAAAGAACTCTCCAAGAGAGAAGTGGAAAATCTTTCTCTAAAGACCTGGGTCAACGGAGAACTAAGACAAGATTCAAACACAAGTAGATTTATCTTCGACATAGAAAAGATACTAGTGGATCTATCCATGGGCATGACACTATTCCCAGGAGACATAGTACTAACAGGCACACCATCAGGAGTGGGCGCAGGATTTAATCCGCCTAAGTATTTAAAAACAGGAGATAAAGTAGAGATAGAAATAGAAAAAATCGGTAGATTAGTAAACTATATAAAATAGAAAATGATTTTAAAAGAACCTTGAGAAAGGTTCTTTTTTGTTATTTGATTTGATTTTCGTAGCGGAAGATACCAGCTTACATCAACGTCAACAATAAACTCTCTTTCCTCAGTCGTCAGGCTTACAACAACATAATCGTCAATTCATCCCCGTAGCGGAAGCATATTGCTTCCGTTACGATGCAGTTGCATAGACTTGACCTTAGGAGGGTATACCCATTCGAAGCCCTAGCCGAAATCTTTGATTTCGTTGCAGGTCTTTTGCATAGTTCCAAAGAAGCCGAATGTAATGAGGCTGATTTGCAGAACTCGACTGCCTCTCAGGGGGACCACAACCAACTTACTTCTTTTAAAGAAAATCTTAAGGAAGACAGTCACCCTGAGCGGAGACGGTGGAGCAGGGCGGAAACGTCGTAGTCGAATGGGTATAGACTTGGTGAGGCCAAGTATGAGTGACGGCAATTGGGAGAGTTACTGTAGCCTCTCGGCTGTGGAACCTTGATTTCCGCTACGGATGTGAATATGAATACATGTTGTCGTACGGCTGCGCCTGAGTTGAGATAATGTAGTATCAAATTTAATGGAAGCATATTGCTTCCGCTACGATGTAGTTGCATAGACTTGATTAAATACAGCTTATACCCATTCGACTCACTTCGTTCGCTCAGGGTGACTGCAGTTGGAAAGTAGTTTTAAAAAAAAATATGCCAAGGTTAGGTTAAATATAGGTCAGATCCTTCGAAGCTCTAGCCGAAATCTTTGATTTTGTTGCAGGTCTCGTGCAAAGAGTTCCAAAGAAAACGAGCATTGCGAAGTTTGAATTGTAGAACTCGACTGCCTCTCAGGGTGACTGAATTTGGAAAGACACTATAAAAATAAAACTAAATGATGGCAAACGATAATGGTTCATCTCCACTCGTAATTTATTATTTTTTTATTTTTCCGTCTTTGTCCTATGTTATAATAGTTTTAGGTGAATTATGTATCAAGCATTATATAGAAAATACAGGTCGAGGACTTTTGACGAGGTTGTCGGTCAAGACCAGGTAATAAATTCAATTAAATATCAAGTGAAAAATTCGACGGTTTCCCATGCCTATATTTTTTCTGGCACTAGGGGAACGGGCAAGACTTCGACGGCGAAGATTTTGGCGAGGGCTGTTAACTGTGAGCATCCTATTGATGGCAATCCTTGTAACGAGTGTGAGACTTGCAAATCAATTTTAAGAGGCACGAATCTCGATGTGGTTGAGATGGATGCGGCTTCTAATAATGGTGTGGATGACATCAGAGATTTGCGAGAAAAGGCGTACTATACACCTAGCACTTCTAAGTACAAGGTTTACATCATCGACGAGGTGCACATGCTCTCCAAAGGGGCTTTTAATGCACTTCTTAAGATTTTGGAAGAGCCTCCAAAGCATCTTATATTTATTTTGGCGACGACGGAGATTGAGAGGGTGCCTCAGACTATTCTTTCTAGGACTCAAAGGTACACTTTTAAAAGGATTTCCATCGACACTATTGCGAAAAATATTTCTGAGATTTTGGCGAAGGAAGAAAAGACCATCGACGAAGCGGGCATAGACCTAATTGCTCAGATGGCGGATGGCTCTATGAGGGATGCTGTGTCCCTTCTAGACAGGGTTGTGGCTATTAATGAAAATAAGATTAGCTAT
This sequence comes from uncultured Peptoniphilus sp., assembly GCA_947254665.1. Lineage (GTDB taxonomy): Bacteria > Bacillota > Clostridia > Tissierellales > Peptoniphilaceae > Peptoniphilus_B. The sequence goes on along the minus strand of CAMYEJ010000015.1, from coordinate 9,804 downwards.
GACAAGATTATCGAGGTGTTGGGCGTTACGACGGAGGATACTCTCTTTGAACTTGCGACTTCGATTTTAAATTCTGATGCGTCAAATATAATTATGTCTGTTGCGAACCTTGCTGATGATGGCAAGGATATGATGGTTTTAATCGATGGGATTGTGTCATTTTTTAGAAATATTTTGATTGCGAAAAATTTAAGCGACCCGAGAAAGATTATCCGTGTTAGAGATATGGACAGGTATGTTGCTATTGCCAATGCTTTCTCCAACTCCGAGATTTTAAATATTATCAAGATTTTGAGCGAAACCAAGGCGAGGTCCAGATATATTACAAACAAGAGGACCATGCTTGAGGCGGCGCTACTTGAAATTGTGGCATCAAAGCAGGACGATATTTTAAATCGTGTGGAAAATCTTGAAAAGATGCTAAGTTCGGGAGATTTATCTGGACTTAAGACTCCTAATAGGGAAAAGTTTGATTTTAATTTTTCTAAGAAGGAAAATCCATCTGTAGTTGAAAAACCTCTTGCCAAAGAAGTAGTTTTTGAAGAAGTTGAAGATAATGTTTCAAAGGAAGCCAAAGATGATGTTGAAAATGAAATCGAAAATGAAATTCCAAAAGACGTTCCGGAAGTTTCTGTTGACGGTCAGTCTAACATGAGTGGAATTGAGGAAAGCCAAGGTGAAGATGGTGAAGATGAAATCGATGAGGTAGCATCTGAGGAAACAGTGGAGAGCATGGACTACTCTGACAATGAACTTCAAGGTATATTTAATCGTGCGATTTCTATATTGAAGGAGCGTTCTGAGAGAATTATCTCTGGCATGCTTGTCATGGGAAGGCTCGATTCCTTTGAAAATAATGTTGCGACCATTGCATTTGAGGAGCAGGGCAGAAGTTTTTATACTACTCTTAACAATCACGAGTCCATCGAAAAGATTGAGTCGGTGTTAAAAGAACTGACAAATGATAATATTTCAGTGAAATTTGTGGTAAAATCTAATAGTGATGTAGATTCTATAAAGGATAGAATCGAAAATTTATTTGGAAAAGATTCAATAAAATAGAAAGGAAGATATTATGAAATTTGGAGGATTCCCAGGCGGGGGAAATATGAACAACATGATGAAGCAAATGCAAAAGCTTCAAAAACAAATGGAAAACCTTGAAGAGGAACTAAAGAACCAAGAGGTGACTGCTAGCTCTGGCGGCGGCGCCGTGGAAGCAACTGTCAATGGTAAAAAGGAACTCATTAGGATAAAGATCGACGAAGCTGTTGTGGATCCAGAAGACGTGGGCATGCTTGAAGACCTTGTGCTTACTGCAGTGAATAATGCCATGGACGAAGCGGATAGCATCGCAAACAAGAGAATGGGCAAGCTTACAGGCGGACTAAATATCCCTGGACTATAAAATGACTAGGCCATTAGAAAATTTAATTTACGAACTGACGAAATTACCAGGAGTGGGGGACAAATCTGCAGAGAGGATTCTGTATTATATTCTTGAACAGAACAAAGAAGAAGCAAGAAGTCTTGCAAAAGCAATAGTGGATGCGGCAGAAAACATCGAGGAATGTTCCATCTGTCACAATTTCACTGACGACAACCCTTGCGACATATGTACTGATGAAAGTCGGGACAGGACCACCATTTGCGTGGTGGAAAGACCGAGGGACGTGGCATCTATGGAGAAGACCAATAGTTATCATGGACTCTACCATGTACTTCATGGAACTGTTCAACCGACGAGAGGAATATTTCCAAGTGATCTTAGGTTTGATTCTTTGGTGAAAAGGGTCAAGGATGGCGGTATCAAAGAGGTGATTATCGCCACAAATCCAACCACTGACGGCGACACCACTGCCATGTATATTCAAGAAGCACTAAGGGATACAGGAGTGCTTATGACGAGGATCGCCCACGGAATTCCGGTGGGAGGAAACCTTGAGTATTACGACGAACTAACCATTGGAACGGCACTTAAGAACAGGGTAAGTTACTAGGTTTGGGAATTATAGGATAGGGAAATTTTATAATTTAAAGATTATGAAGACGGGTTGTACCGTCTTTTTTGTTGTGAAACCAAAGTATGTATGGTTATTATTTTGTAGCGGAAGGATTTTGCTTCCACAGCCGAGAGGCTATACAAGTAAGAACAAAGGGATACAGTCACCCTGAGCGAGGAAAATTATTTTCGAATCGAACGGGTATAACCCTAATGGGGTCATGTTTGGATGATTGTTTAATCTTTTGTAGCGGAAGGATTTTGCTTCCACAGCCGAGAGGTACTGCAAGTAAGAACTAAAGGGATACAGTCACCCTGAGTGAGGAAAATTATTTCCGAGTCGAACGGGTATAACCCTGGTGGGGTCAGCGTGGATGAATTCACTTGCATAGACTTGATTAAATACAGCTTATACCCATTCGACTCACTTCGTTCGCTCAGGGTGACTGCAGTTGGAAAGTAGTTTTTAAAAAAAAAGATGCCAAGGTTAGGTTAAATATAGGTCAGATCCTTCGAAGTCCTAGCCGAAATCTTTGATTTTGTTGCAGGTCTCGTGCAAAGAGTTCCAAAGAAGCCGAATGTAATGAGGCTGATTTGCAGAACTCGACTGCCTCTCAGGGTGACGACAGTTGGGTATGTATTTTATTATATTTTTTTGGAATAGATAGGTTAAATATAGGTCAGATCCTTCGAAGCCCTAGCTGAAATCTTTGATTTCGTAGCAGGTCTCGTGTAAAGAGTTCCAAAGAAGCCGAATATAATGAAGGCTGATTTGTAGAATTCGACTGCTCGGCTGTGGAACCTAGAAGGTTCCGCTACGGGTGTGAATAGGAGTTTATGTTGTCGTACGCCTAACGGCTGAGTTGAGAGAATGTAGTAATAAAGTTTAATGGAAGCAGGTTGCTTCCGCTACAGGTGTGAATAGGAGTTTATGCTGTCGTACGCCTTACGGCTAATTTAAGAGAATGTAGTATCGAATTTAACCAAAAAATAAAAATAGCCTTGTTTCCAAGGCTAAATTTATTTTTTCTCTAATTTCCAATGTATTATCTTTCTCCATGTTCTTTTAGATAGTTTATTATATCTAATGATTCATAGAGATATGTGTCATCGTACATTAGGCAAGGTACTTGTCTTTTGCCACCGAATTGGATAAGATGGTCTCTTGCTTCTGGGTCGGTATCGATGTTTTTAATTTCTACACCTTTTATGCCATTGTCTTCGATAAATCTTTCTACTCGTTTGCAGTAAGGACATATTGTACCTACATATAGTGTAAATTTATTCATGTTCTCACCTCGGTTTATTTATACCCAATGCAAGATAAATTTAAAAATATTAATAAGTTTGATATAATAGTCTAGAGGTGTTTGATGAGTTTATTAGATGATTTAAAAATTAATTTTGAAAATTTAAATAGACAACTAACTGAGGCGAAGAGAGTGATTAAACTTAAATCTCAGGACATAAAAGAAAATGCATCTATTAGATTGGAAATTTTGAAACAATCTAGGGCACTTGACAATCTTTACAAGGACCTTGGCAAGAGGGCTTATGATGCGAAGAAGGAAGATGTAGATATCCTCTATGGTGATTATATCGAAAAGATTGACGAGGCTACCGCACGCCTTCATGCCTTGGAACTTTCTCTAAAGATTGGAAATGTAGACAGTCAGAGATTTGACGATGCTTACAGTGGAAATATCTCTGAGCCTACTAAAGAAGAAAGAGAAAACTATATCTATATTGATGAAAAGGATCTGAAATGAAAAAAGATTTTAAGATTATAGATGGTATTAAGACCGCCTACATACGCAGAGAAGGCGATGGCATACCTGTTGTGATTCTTCACGGATGGGGCGCAAATATCGAGTCGATTATGCCCATTGTAAATTCCATTTCTGGACGCCCATTTCTTGCATATGATGCTCCAGGTTTTGGAGATAGCGATGAGCCGACGGGTGTGTGGTCCACATATGACTATTCGGATTTTTTGCTGAAGGTCTTAAAGGAATTTGAGATTGATAGAGCAATATTTATCGGGCATTCCTTCGGTGGTAAGACATTAACTTGTTTTGCTCCAAAGCATGAGGATATGGTTGAGAAACTCGTCCTTGTAGACGCTTCCGGTGTCCTTCCGAAGAGAAAGATGAGCTACTATTTTAAGGTTTATTCTTTTAAATTTCTTAAAAATATGTACAAACTATTATTTTTTTGGAAAAAGGATTCACTTGAAAAATTTTACAAGAAATTTGGCTCCGATGATTACAGAGATACTTCTGGCATCATGAGATCGACCTTTGTAAAGGTGGTAAATGAATCGACGGAGGATGAGTTTTCGAAGATAAATTCAGATACTCTCCTCATCTGGGGTGAGAGGGACGACGCCACCCCGGTCTACATGGGTAAGATTTTTGAAAGCAAGATTAAAAATTCCGGCTTGGTGGTGCTAAACGGAGGCCACTACAGTTATTTGGATGATTACGGTACCTTCTGTGCCGTTATAAATTCGTATTTAGGAGATATTGATGGATAAGACAAAGTTAATTATAGAATTTGTTGTGTACCTTTTGGCTTATATAGCTTGGAGGGTGCTTGTCACCGCAAAGGCGAAGTACCATTTGAATATAATTCAGCTAAATGAATACGACAACAATAAATATAGAGATTGGATTAAAAATAATTTTTCTAAGGCATACAGTCCTGTGAACGAAAAGACGGATTCCAAGACTCCGCTTGTTATGACTGACAGGGCAAAGAGGCTTCTTGCAACCTATTTGAATATTTACAGAGGTCTCGTAACAGTTGTGATACTTGCGATTTTGTGCTTTACAAATTACAGAATCACAATCTATGCAGGGATTATATTTTTACTTATAGCACTATTTTTCCAACCGCAGATGATGATAATTGCAAATGCAATAAATCTTCCAAAGGAGAAGAAGATCAACATGGGATTTTACACCAGCGCCCAAGAAAAAATCAGAAGACTTAAAGCTGAATCTGGGCTAAAGGTCATAGGAATTACCGGATCTTTTGGGAAGACTTCTGTAAAATTCTTCACAAGCACCATGCTTGATGAGAAATTCAGAGTGCAAAACACTCCGTCTTCTTACAACACACCTATGGGACTTTCCAAAGTTATAAATAACGAGCTAGATAGTTCTAGGGAGATTTTCTTGGCGGAACTTGGAGCATACAAACCTGGTGAGATTCACGAAGTTGCAAGTCTTGTGCAACCAGATATCGGAGTTATAACTGCAATAGGTCCGACACATATGCAGATGTATAAGACCATTGAAAACATAATGAAGACCAAGTACGAGCTTATTGAAGACCTGGATGAAAATGGAACCGCAATCTTTAACTACGACAATAAGTATGTGAGAGAACTGGCGGACAAGACGACGAAAAAGACTATAAGGTACGGTACCAAGGACTTTATGAAGCTTGACTACTATGCAAAGGACATCGAAGTTTCCGAAAGGGGAAGCACATTCACACTCGTTTCTAAGGAAAAGGGATCCATCGAATGTACTACCAAACTTCTCGGGGAACATTCTGTGCAAAACTTGCTAGCTTCTGTTGCAATAGGAATGGAACTTGGAATGAGCCTTGAAGAAGTAAAGGATAGAATCGAAAAGATCGAGAGCGTGGAACACAGACTTAATCTAATTGAAGGACAAGGTGGGGTCATCGTTATAGACGATGCATTTAACTCAAACCCAGTTGGATTTAGGGCAGCTCTTAAGGTTCTATCACAGTTCAAAGATGGTAAGAAGATCATCGTAACTCCTGGCATGGTTGAGCTTGGAGAAATGGAAGAGGAAGAAAATTATAAAGTTGGTAAAGAGATTGCAAAGGTATGTGACTATGCAATTTTAGTAGGTATAAAGAGGACAGAGCCGATTAGACGCGGACTGTTGGAGAGTGAATTTGATGAAGGTAGGATCATCTCTGTTAGAAGTTTAAACGATGCAACTACTGAGCTAGGCAAGATTACAGCGCCTAGGGACGTGGTGCTATTTGAAAATGATCTACCTGATAGTTATGAGGAGTAATATGAAGAATATAGCAGTATTATTTGGAGGAGTCTCAGTTGAACACGAAGTGTCTGTCATAACTGGGATGCAAGTTGTAGAAAATATGGATAAGACTAAGTACAATCCAATTCCTGTACTAGTTACAAAGGAAGGTAAATTCTTATCCGGAGATGCAATAAAAAATTTTGGAAATATAAAGAGAAATAAACTTGAAGATGCAAAGGAAGTATTTTTCAAACCTGTAAGGGGAGATTTCAACCTATATACAGAGGAAGAACAAGGAGGAGGTCTCTTCTCTAAGAAGACTTCTGGCACAGTTGTGTTTGCAAAGATTGATGCAGTGTTTGTAGCACTTCATGGAACTTTTGGAGAAGACGGTGCAGTGCAAGGAATCTTGCAATTTATCGGTATTCCTTATACAGGTTGCGCAGTTAACGCTGCAGCAGTGGGAATGGACAAGGTAATCATGAAGGATGTATTTAAATCACAAAATATTCCTATGACAGATTACTTCTATTTTTACAGAGATTTCTATAAATTTGACGATGTGAAGGCAGAAGCAGAAAAGATTGGCTACCCAGTATTTGTAAAACCTGCAAATCTAGGTTCATCCGTTGGGATTTCAAAGGCAAAGAACGAAGCTGAACTAAAAGAAGCTGTAGAAGTTGCTATGCACTACGACAGAAAGATCATCGTTGAAAAATCTGTAGAAAAACCTAGAGAAATAAACTGTGCAGTCTTGGGATACGAAGATGATCTACAAGCTTCTCTTACAGAAGAACCAATTACCTGGGAAGATTTCTTAACCTATGATGACAAGTACAAAAGCGGTGGCAAAGGATCTAAGAGCGTGGGTATGAAGAATCAAAAAAAGAATCTACCTGCCAATATTCCTGATGAGATGACAGAAGAAGTTAAAAGACTTGCAAAGCTTGCATTTAGAAGTATAGATGCAATGGGAGTTGCGAGAATCGACTTCCTAGTAGATGAAAATGAAAAAGTGTATGTAAATGAAATCAATACCCTACCAGGTTCAATTGCTTTTTACCTATTTGAACCGATGGGAATTTCATTTAAAGAACTTATAGATAGACAGATTGATCTAGCATTCAGAAGAAGCAAAGAATTTGAAAAAAATATATATTCCTACGACACAGATCTATTTAATAGCACCAGTTATGGAGCTAAACTATGATGATTGAAGATGCGATTTTAAAATATATAAATTCGAACAAAGTTGTAACCATAAAGACCATCCTAAAGGCATTTGAAGTGGACAAGTACAGCAGAGGTCCATTTATAAAGACTTTGGAAAATATGAACAGGGATGGGAAAATCTATGTGGACCGTAAGGAAAGGATCCACGCCATAGACAATATTTCTTACGCGGTGGGAGAGATTTCAAAGAATGAAAAGGGATTTGGATTTCTACTTATGAATGACGGAGAAGATGTATTTATTCCATCGGAATTCATGGGTTCTACCGTCAACAAGGATACTGTACTTGTAAAGATAGACAAGGTAAGTTCTGGAGAAAAGCGTGAAGGAAAAATCCTTAGAATTATAAAGAGAAATGCTACTAAGTTCGTCGGCACCTTCCAAAGTTCAAAAGATTTTGGATTTGTCGTTCCTGACGATAAAAAGGTGGGCACCGATATATTTATCAGAGGAGAAGATATAAATGGTGCAGAAGATGGACAAAAGGTAGTTGCAAAGATCAAGAAATGGGCAGAAAATGGTAGAAAGCCTGAGGGAGAAATAGTAGAAATCCTAGGATTTCCAGAAGATCCATACGTGGATATAGAATCCATTGCCAAGAGCTTCGATATTCCTACTTCATTTCCGAAAAAAGTTTCAAATGAAGCGAAGTACATGCCAGAGGAACCGACTGAAAAGCAACTTGAAGGCAGACATGATTTGACGGACATGGTAATCTACACCATTGACGGAGCAGATTCGAAGGACTTCGACGATGCAATTTCTTTGAAAAAAGTGGGAGATAATTATCTTTTGGGAGTCCATATTGCAGATGTAAGTCAATATGTAAAAGAGGACTCCTACCTGGACAAAGAAGCATTCAAAAGAGGAAATTCCTACTATCTTCAAGACAAGGTTTATCCGATGCTTCCAAAGGAACTATCCAATGGAATCTGTTCATTAAATGAAGGAGTAGTTAGACTTACCCTTTCAGTGTTTATGGAAATAGATAAGAAGGGCAAAGTTGTAGAACATAAAATCGAAGAGTCATTTATAAAATCCAAGAGAAGGCTCGTCTATGATAATGTGTCCGACTACCTAGAAGAAGGGAAGAAACACCCTAGTCTTGAAGGTCTGTATGATTCACTAGACATGGCAAAAGAGCTTGCAGAAATTCTCATGAAGAAGAGATATGACAGAGGCTCCATAGATTTTGATTTTAAAGAACCAGAAATCATAACAGATGATAATGGAGTGCCAATAGATATTTTGGTTAAGGATAGAAGAATTGGAAATAAAATCATAGAGGAATTTATGATTTGTGCCAACGAAACCGTAGCCGAAGAATACTATTGGTTGGAACTTCCGTTTCTATATAGAATTCACGAAGAACCTGACGAAGAAGATGTGGAGAGATTAAATTCTGCAATCAGACATCTTGGACTTAGCATCAATAATTTTAGGGAGCTACGCCCTGTGGAATTTAGAAATATCATAGACAAGGTGAAGGGAACATCGGAAGAATTATTCGTATCCACACTGCTTCTAAGATCTCTACAAAAGGCGAGATACTCAGAAATAAATGATATCCACTTCGGTCTAGCATCTAAGTATTATTCACATTTCACATCACCGATTAGAAGGTATGCGGATCTATTTATTCATAGAATTATAAAGGCAAACCTAACCGGACTACTAAGCAGGAAGAAGATTGAATACTATGATGAACTATCTCACATAGTTGCAGAACAGACTTCCAAGATGGAAAGAGTTGCCCAAGCCTGCGAAAGAAAAGTTGAATCTGTGAAGATGGCTGAATATATGAAGGACAGGATTGGCGAAAAATATAGCGGAATAATCGTATCCATCACTTCGTTTGGAATGTTTGTGCAACTTGAAAACTTGGTAGAAGGTTTAGTTCCATACAAAACCATGGATGGATTCTACGAAATGGACGAAAATAACTACACCGCCGTAGCAAATGATAGAGAAGAAGTGTACAGCATGGGAGATATGGTGAATGTAGTGGTAGTTAATTCAAATATAACTACTGGGGAGATTGATTTTGAATTGGAGAATATAGATGGAAGAGAAGGTACTTGCGACCAATAGAAAGGCAAGGCATGACTTTTTCATAGAGAAATCTTACGAAGCGGGCATCGTGTTAGTAGGTACAGAAGTCAAATCACTTAGAAGAGGCAAGTGCAATTTAAAAGATGCCTACGTTGAAATCAAAGATGGAGAAGTATTCGTTGAAGGGATGCATATAAGTCCATATGAAATGGGAAATATATTCAATGTGGACCCTCTTAGACGGAGAAAACTCCTACTTAACAAGGCAGAGATTAGAAAACTTGCAAGAGACGTAGATCAAAAAGGATTTACCATCGTGCCGCTAAAGGCGTACCTGGTGAGGGGAAGAGTAAAACTTGAGATCGCCCTTGCAAGAGGTAAGAAACTCTATGACAAGAGGGATGCAATTGCAAAGAGAGATTCAGATATGAGAATCAGAAAGGCTCTAAAGGATTATAATTAAATAATTTAAATGACAAAGGCATTGGG
>CAMYEJ010000014.1 GCA_947254665.1 uncultured Peptoniphilus sp. | reverse complement strand
TCTCTATTATTATCGTTAATGTTATTGACATTGTTATAATAATTATTATATCCTTCAACATCCAATCCTTGGTTTAAACATCCATTGTTTACTGTTGGATATTCTGCTCTTTGCCATTTATGGTCTAAAGACATGGTTTGATCGTCAATCAAGAAATACTTATACCTTATCATATCTCTTCCATCACTTGTTAATGGATCGTCCCAGGTTGTGTCTATGTGGTATAATTTGCCATCTATATTTACTAGATTCCAAGCGTGTCCTCCCCAACCTCGTTTATTTTTTGCTTCTCCTGAGATTATAACGGAAGGTAATCCTACTTCTTTTGCTAGGATATTGAATGTTTCTGCATAGGCTTGACATACTCCTTTTCTATATTTAAATATGGAAATTGGCATGTATGCAGTTATATTCTTGTCTACTTGATAGTTGCCTGATAGGTATTCATCGTAGGCATACCTTGTGTTATTTACTATCCAATCATGTATTATCTTTGCTTTTTCAAAGTCACTTTTTCCTTCTGCTTCTTGTTTTATTTCAATAATGGTATTCATAATAGACCTTGCCTCTTCTTGTGGCACACTGTATTCAAATTTGAATTTGATATCTCCAGAAGGGTATTCGTTAGTTATCAGATAATTTTTTAAAAACATTCTGTCTGGACTTTCTTCTATTACTCTTTGTAAGTCCATAATTAGTTCGTTTGTATCTATTTTAAATTTTTTATCTTTTTTATATGTCCATCTCGGATTTTGTCTGTCTAATTCTCTAAATAAAGCATCTAGCTGTGCTTCTGTTTCTTGTGGAGTTGCCACAAGTTTTTTGTAGGTTAAATCATATTTTTCTCTGTTGAACGTTTCATCGAAGTCGAAGTTTAATTTATTTTCTTCTCTTGCTTTTTGTACTAAAGCTTTTTCTACTTCTATGTTTTTATTTGACATAATGTAAAGAATGGTTGCTATTTCTGCCCTCGTTATACCTTCGTGGGAGTTTATTCTATTGTATTCATCTCCATTTACTATGCCAAGATCTTTTAAAACTCCTATATCCCTATGTCTTTTTATGGTGAAATTGTCTTCGAAGCTAAGTTTTGCATATTGTTCCCTATATGGAAATAACTGTCCCAATATACCAAATACTTCGTCCCTAGTTATCTTTGCATCTGGCTTTATATAATCTCCATTCTTTACGATTTTCCATCCAACTAGATTTTCTATTATTGGCTTGTACCACATCTTGCTTGGAACATCTTTAAAACTTATAGGGCTTCCTTTGTAATCATTTCCGATTATATTTGAGACTATTGTAAGAAATTCAGCCCTAGTTGTCGTTCCTTGAGGTTTGAATCTTCCATCTGGATACCCTGTGAATAGTTTATTATCAACTGCCCATTCTATCTGTTTTTTAGCCCAATGTCCTTTCAAATCTTTAAAAGTCTGAGCTTCTACTTTTGTGCCCAATAATATCAGCACAGTAAGGGCAATAATTATTATTTTCTTTTTCATACTCCCTCCATATTATTTATTTATATATTTAATAATATACTATAGTAAATTGAATTGTAAACATTTTACTTTATAATTATAATTTTTCGCATAAAAAAAACGGGCTCCATGCCCGTTAATTTTTTTATATTTTAGTATGCTTCTATTATATCTAGCATTACATTGTCTACATCTTTGAATCCTTCTCTTGAAAGTCTTCCTATGTTGGAGATGGTGTCTTCTATGGTTGCTCCTACTACTCCTACGCTTTCTTTAGAGATCATTCCGTTTACTGCAAGGTATGCTGCAAGGATTGCTTCTTCTGCTGAGGTGGATAGTTTCATTGAGCAAGATTCTTTTGCTCCGTCACATACCATTCCTGTTAGATTTGCATATATATTAGTTGGTGCTCCTGCTATTTGTTCATCTGTGCCGCCTAACATCCAGGTTATTGCTGCGCTGGCTCCTACTGCTGCTCCTATTGCACATCCGCAGATACCTGATAGTTTGCCTGAATATTCTTTTACGTATCTATTTATGATGTGTGCAAAGAATAGCGCTCTTCCTAATCTATCTTTATCTATTCCTTCTTCATCTGCAACGATTGCTATTGGTAGGATTACTCCGATTCCTTGGTTTCCTGAACCTCCTGAAGTAACTATTGGACAGTCTCCTCCAGTCATTCTCATGTCAGCTGCTGCTGCAGTCATGATTCTCGCCTTGGTTACGAAATTATCTGCTAGGATTCCCTTTTCTTTTAGTCCTTTTAAAGTTGCTCCTAGTTTACCTTTTTCATTTAGTCCTTGTTCTGATGCTTTGAAGTTGACTTCGATTCCTTCTAATGTGAAGTCAAAAGTGTGTTCTGGTGCTCCTTCTACGATTTCTCTAAGTTCTTTGAAGGATAGTGACTTGATATCGATTTTATCGTCGTCATCTTTTGCAACTATTTCTTCTTCGTTTCTATATACTACTTCTCCATCGACTTTTACTTCGCTGATATTGGTGTGGGCGTGAGATACTACTGCTATAGCTTCCTTATCTTTTGTTTTTATCTTTACATCTACATAGACATTTTCTTTGGTTGGGATGTGCTTTACAGTTAGTTTTCCTGATTGTAATAATTCTTTTGCCTTTCTTATTACTTCGTCGTCTATTTTGTCAAACACCATAAATCCATCGTCCACTGTTGGAGCAAATATTCCAAGTGCTGCAGCTAGATCTAGTCCAGTTTCTTTTACTACTGGAATGTAAACTGCTTTTCCATTTTTGAAAATATTTTTGGATGTTCTTACTTCTACTGATTCAATCTTTTCATTTTCGCCTGCGCCTAAGTAACTACTGCACACATTTGCACAGTAGCCTACAGCTACAGGCTCGGTACAGCCAAGGGCTTTTTCTGAATCTTGTTTTACTACTTCAATTAACTTTTCTAATGTGCTCATTTAATTTAATACCTTTCCTTTTCTTATTGTACCTTCCGGTGATGACAATGTTATGATGTCCCCAGATTTTATTTTTTTGGTTATGTCTATATTTCCTACTACTGTTGGTAGTCCCAAGGTAATACCTACTATTGCAGATGGGCTGGTGAAGCCTTCTTCTTCCACTACAAGTCCTGCTGCTCTACTTAGGTACTTTGTCATTTCTTGGGTTACTGCTTGGGTTACGACTATATCCCCATCTTTAAATTTCTTGATGCAGTCACCTTCATCTTCTATTACTACTGCTCTTCCCGTCACTTCTTTGTCGCCAATGCCTATACCTTTTGACAGGATTTCTCCTATTATTTCTACTTTAATTAAGTTGGTTGAGCCTGCTAGACCCACAGGAACTCCTGCGGTTATTATAACCGTATCTCCCGGAGACACGAGGTCTTTTTTCACCGATGTTTCTATGGATGCATCGATTACATCATTACTTATCTCTTTACTTTCCACAAGGATTGATTTTACTCCCCATTCCATATTTAGCTGCCTTCTCACTTTTTCCGAAGTGGTTGCTCCGATGATAAGTGATTTTGGTCTAAATTTTGAAATGGATCTTGTGGTATATCCAGAGGTTGTCGCTGTGATTATGGCTTTTGCATTTAAATCCCTTGCAATAGTACAGGTGCTCTTGCCAATAGCATTTGTGATAGTGTTTGAAATTTCTTCGATCTTCTTTCTTAGAATTTCGTCGAAGTCCATGGAATCTTCTGTCACTTCTAGAATCTTTCTCATGGTTATAACAGATTCAATCGGATACTTTCCGCTTGCAGTCTCCCCACTTAACATTACACAAGATGTGCCATCTAGCACAGCATTTGCAACGTCGTTTGCCTCTGCCCTCGTAGGACGCGGATTTCTAATCATTGAGTCCAGCATCTGGGTGGCAGTTATGACTACTTTTCCCTTTTCATTACATTTCTTAATCATGTTCTTTTGTGCGAGTGGCACTTTTTCAGTGTCTATCTCCACACCAAGATCTCCTCTAGCTACCATGATTCCATCTGAAGCTTCTATAATTTCATCTAAATTTTCCAGTCCTTCTTTGGATTCAATCTTGGAAATGATCTTGATATCGTAGTCTCCTTCTTCTTCAAGAATCCTTCGGATATCTAGTACATCCTCCGCTTTTCTAATAAATGATGCGGCGATGAAATCCATATCGTTTTTAACTGCAAATTTTATATCCGAAATATCTTTCTCCGTAAGTGCCGGCAGATTTACTTGTGCGTCGGGAACGTTTACACCTTTTCTAGAAGATATCTCTCCACCGTTGAAACAACTACAGTGAATTTCTGTTCCTTCTATGGATTCTACCCTCAATTCAACAAGACCGTCGTCAATTAATATTCTCGAGCCTTCCTTTACATCATGTGGCAGATCCTTGTAAGATACGGAGGCGATGTGCTCATCTCCTTCCAAATCTCTAGTAGTAAGAGTAAATCTATCTCCCGACTCCAGGCTAATCCTCTTTTGATCTTTAAAAATTCCCAGTCTGATTTCCGGTCCCTTGGTATCAAGCATGGTTGCTATCGGCAAATTAAGTTTTTGTCTAATGTTTTTTATTTTTTTAAGTCTTTCAAGGTGCTCTTCTTGAGTCCCATGGGAAAAATTAAGTCTACAAACATCCAATCCTTCTTTAAAAAGTGCTTCTAGTACCTTTTCAGAATCTGAAGCAGGTCCTATGGTGCACACAATCTTTGTTTTTCTCATAATCTCTCCTTTAAAATTTATTATAACATTTAGACCACCCATCGTCTAGTAAAGTTACATAAACTCCTTATACTTTATATAGTATTTGTTTTAAATTTCGATTGATTAAAAACACAACATGTAGTATTATATATTTATGATTAAAAAGTGAGGGAGATAGAAATGTATGTAAGAAAGAGAAATGGCGACAGGGTGCCTTTTGACAAAACTAAAATAGAAATTGCTATTAACAAGGCTATGCATTCTTCCAACGGAGTCTTCGTGGAAGGACAAGCAAAAGCCATAGCCGATGAAATTTATGAAGACGCAAAGGCACTTAATAAAGAATTATCCATCTATGATATCGAAGAACAAGTCTACTATAGACTTATAAATTTAAACAACCCTGCAACTGCTAGGGCTTATGAATCATATAAATCTGTTCAAGCTTTTAAGAGAGAGTCAAATACTACAGACGATGAAATAATAGGTCTACTTGACCAAACCAATATCGAAGTTATCGATGAAAACTCAAACAAAAACGCAATCATCGCCTCTACTCAAAGAGATTTAATCGCGGGAGAAGTTTCAAAGGACATTGCAAAGAGAAAGATGATTCCAGCGGATTTAGTTGAAGCTCATGACAGTGGCGCAATCCACATCCATGATTTGGATTATTTCATTCAACCGATTTTCAACTGCTGCTTGGTAAATATGAAGGATATGCTTGACAACGGAACGGTTGTAAATGGCAAGATGATCGAAACTCCAAAATCTTTCCAAGTTGCATGTAATGTTATGACACAGATAATAGCACAGATTGCTTCCAACCAATACGGCGGACAATCCATAGATATTTCTTGCCTTGGAAAATATCTAAGACGTTCCTACGAAAAGAATCTAAATCTATGCGTTGAGATGATTGGCGACGTAGAAACTGCACAAAAGATGGCAGATGCAATGACTAAGAAGGATTTGCAATCAGGTATTCAAACC
The DNA here is from genome assembly GCA_947254665.1 of uncultured Peptoniphilus sp. Taxonomy (GTDB): domain Bacteria; phylum Bacillota; class Clostridia; order Tissierellales; family Peptoniphilaceae; genus Peptoniphilus_B. Next base: position 8,601 of record CAMYEJ010000014.1, on the reverse strand, counting down.
ATACAGTACCAAATAAATACCCTTATGACTTCCAACGGACAAGCGCCTTTTGTAACTCTATTTATGCACGTTAAGGACGAAGATCCATACGTAGACGAAGTTGCACAAATCATCGAAGAAATATTAGTACAAAGAATACAAGGAATAAAGAACACAGCAGGCGTGTACGTTACACCAGCCTTTCCAAAACTAATCTATGTTCTTGACGAAAACAATATACACAAAGATTCAAAATACCATTATCTAACCGCCCTTGCTATAAGATGTACGGCAAAGAGAATGTACCCTGACTATATCTCAGCGAAGAAGATGAGAGAAAACTACGAAGGCAATGTCTTCTCACCTATGGGATGTAGAGCATTCCTATCACCATACAAGGACGAAAACGGAAACTACAAGTTCGACGGCAGATTCAATATAGGCGTGTGCACCATAAACCTACCACAAATTGGAATCCTAGCTCGCGGCGACGAAGAAAAATTCTTTGAAATATTAGAAAAGAGACTAGATTTAGTTAAGAGAGTTGGACTTTTAAGATACAACCATCTAAAGGATGTAACATCAGAAGTAAGTCCAATCCACTGGCAACACGGAGCCATTGCAAGACTCGGTCACAACCAACATATAGACCATCTTCTAAAAGGTGGATACGCAACAGTAACCATAGGATACATTGGAATCTACGAAGCATCCATGCTCATAAAGGGAGTTCCACATACAGATCCTGAAGGATTTGATTTTGCCATGAAGATCATGGACAAACTAAACGAAAAGAAAGAAGAATGGACCAAGGAAACTGGACTTCAATTCGCAGTATACGGCACACCAGCAGAATCACTAACCCACAGATTTAACACCATCGACAGAAATAGATTTGGAATCATAGAAAACATTACGGACAAAGGCTACTACACCAACTCATTCCACGTAGATGTAAGACAAAAAATCACCGCATTCGAAAAATTTGCCTTCGAATCTAAATTCCAAGACAAATCACAAGGCGGATGTATCTCCTATGTAGAAATTCCAAACATGAGTCACAACCTAGACGCAATAGAAACCATAGTAAAATATATCTATGACAATATCCAATATGCAGAATTCAACACCAAGTCCGACTACTGTGCAAAGTGCGGATTTGATGGAGAAATAAAAGTCAACGAAGACGGACAATGGGAATGTCCTCAATGTCACAACAAAGATAAAGACACCCTTACAGTAGTTAGAAGAACCTGCGGATACCTTGGCGAAAACTTCTGGACAGAAGGAAGAACCAAAGAAATAAAAGACAGAGTTCTACACATCTAATGAACTACGGACAAATTAGAAAATACGACGTGGCAAACGGTGAAGGCATAAGAACCTCCATCTTTGTCACCGGATGTAACCACCACTGTAAAGGCTGTTTTAACGAAGAGTACCAAGACTTTGACTTCGGAGAAAAGTGGACGGACAAAGAAACAAGAGAAGTAATAGAAGATTTAAAACTTCCAGAAGTATCAGGCCTTACGCTAATCGGCGGAGAGCCTATGGAACATCCTCATGAATTAAAAGAAATCGTAAAGAAAATAAAAAGCGAAGTAGATAAATCCATCTGGGTCTACTCAGGCTTTACCTACGAGAAAATCTTAGAAGACGAAGAAAAATTGGCACTACTAAAAGAATGTGACATATTGGTAGACGGATTATTTATAGAAAAAGAATTGGACTTAAGCCTTAGATTTCGCGGCTCAAGAAACCAAAGAGTAATAGACATACAAAAATCCCTCGCAAATGGCGAAGTAACCATTTGGGACAAACTATAAACCTAGGACAACCTAGGTTTTTTTGTGTTTAAAATAAACTGAAAAAAATTTAATTCAAAACTTTAAAACTCTCATTCAAAAATTAAATATTGTACTATAATATAAACAGGAGGTAAACCTTGAACGAATTTTTAAACAGAAAGAAAGTAAATATCTCTTTCAAAACTTATTTTATCGATGCGATGGGAGCCATGGCATATGGACTATTTGCATCACTACTCGTAGGAACAATACTTAACACCATAGGGGCAGAATTTAATATTGAATTTTTATCCAAGACCCTTTGGCCAATAGTGCAGGCTGCAACAGGACCAGCCATAGCAGTATCCATTGCATATTCACTACATGCACCGGATCTAGTCCTCTTCTCATCAGCAGTAGTTGGAGTAGCAGGATATCAACTAGGAGGACCGATAGGAGTATTTATATCCACCATCTTCGCAGTGGAATTTGGAAAACTAATCTCAAAAGAAACGAAGATTGACATCGTCCTCACCCCAGTGGTAACAGTCTTAGTAGGAGCAATCATCGCCACATTTATAGGACCATATATCCAAGCAATGATGGTCGCAATCGGAAATGCAATCATGGCAGCCACCAAACAACAACCACTAATCATGGGCGTAATCGTATCAGTAGCAATGGGTATGATACTAACCCTACCAATCAGTAGTGCAGCAATCTGCATCATGCTCGGACTATCAGGCCTCGCAGGAGGAGCAGCAACAGTTGGATGCTGTGCAAACATGATAGGATTTGCAGTAATCTCATACAAGGACAATGGATTCGAAGGACTACTAGCACAAGGAATCGGAACCTCAATGCTACAAATGCCAAACATCATAAGAAAACCAGTTATCTGGCTACCATCCATCGTCGCATCAGCAATCCTAGGACCAATCTCCACAATAATCTTTAAGATGGAAAACACGCCACTAGGATCAGGCATGGGCACCTGCGGATTCGTAGGACAAATAGGAACACTAAACGCAATGGAATCCATCTCAAAAGGAACAGTACTACTAAACATGGCACTACTTCACTTCGTCCTACCAGCGGTAATATCCTATATAGTGTACCTATTATTAAAAAATAAAGGCATAATAAAAGACGGTGACATGAAACTAAGTTAAAATTATTAATCGAATTTAAAATGAAATCAAAAAAGGCTACGGAAAAATTCCATAGCCTTTTTTCTTATTCGAAATAATAATTGGTTTGAAACAATTTTAAGATTTTTAATTTTTATTCTGCTCGATTACTTCCTGCAAAAGATCTAGACTCTTCACTCCCAGGTCTATACAGGGTGGGTTTTCCGCTATTATGTCGACGCAGTTTATACTCTTTCCTAATTTTTCAAAGTTTTCTACATATATTGCACATATTCCTGCCAGGTCCATGGTGCCATAGGGTGGTTCTTCTGGTCCAAAGATAAGTGACCGTGCTGAGATGGCTCCTGTTAAGTAGCCGCAGGTTGAGCCTGCGCCCATGCCTCCTCCGAATCCTGCTACTGATTTCACCACTTCTTCTTGCAGATTTAATTTATATTCTTCATCCACTGTAAGGATGATGGCTTCTGCACAGTTGTACATGGGACCACCGTGATTTATGGCTTCATCCATATGTCTTAAAAATATTTTACTTAACATACTTTGCTCCCATGATTTCCTTAGCTCTTTCGTAGAGCATGTGGACCTTCTGTCTCTCTTTTTCGTCGATATCTCCTTGATATTTTCCACCTTCAAATAGATCAGTCATCTTATAAACATAGTATCTATTTCCGCCTTTTTCTCTAAATCTTGCTACATATGTGGGATGAAGCGCCACTTCGAAGTTAGTTTTTTCCGCTTTTGTTATATCTATCTCCACCAGCACTCCCATTTCCGTGTCGTAGGTGCCCATCCAAGGTTGTCTTTGGTTGGAGATGGAATTGCCCATTGAGTAAATTAGGAATTTATTTCTTCCTTCCACTTCCCACATTCCCGCTCTTCCTAGGACATGCGGATGAGATCCAAGTACAAGATCAACTCCGTTATCTAACATAAATTTAGATGCTTCCTGTTGCAGTTGTGTCGGATCCGTCTTATACTCAACTCCGTAGTGAGGCATGGAGATGATGATATCCGCTCCGTTTTCTTTTAAATAATCTATATCTGATTTTATTTTTTCATAGTTGATTGGGCTTATGACATATTTCTTTTCTGCAGGAATCACGCCTTCCATTCCGTTGAAAATTTCTGAATAGGAGATAAATCCTACTTTTATTCCTTTTAAATCCACGATTGGAGGTTTTATGTCTTCAGTCTTTCTCGTACCGAAGTGTATAAATCCATTGGAATCTAGCTCGTCGATGGTAGTAAATATTCCCTCTAAGCCTGTGTCTATGCAGTGATTGTTCGCAGTGGACATTCCCTTAAATCCTGCTTCTTTCAAATATTTCAAGGATTCCTTCGGCGCGTTAAACATTGGATAGCTAGCAAGAGGTCTGTTTGGATTTATTGTTGTTTCCAAATTTGCAAAAGCAAAGTCCGCTCCCTTTAAGTCTTCACTTACCTTTTCATAAAAACTTGTGAAGTCATACTCGCCTTTTTCTTTATTAAATGCACTTTTATAAGTAGGCATGTGAAACATGACGTCCCCTGTTGCCATAAGTTTTACATGTACCGGCTCAACTTTTTCCGATTCTTTTTCTTCTGTTGTATTTGACTTTTCTACTTTTGCAGGCTTTTTACTTGCATTATGTTGCCCGTAATAAAAATATGAATAGGATAGGCATAGGGCTGCTGCAACTAATACTAGTAGTCCCGCCATTAATTTCTTCATTTCATTCTCTCCAACGCTTCTATTTTTGAAAATTCACATCCGCAGTAATCCTGTCTGTATAGATTAAGCTCTTCCGATATTTCCACTGAGCGTTTAAATCCGTTCTTCTTTTTAAAGTCGCTCATAAGGTAGCTTACTCCGATTCTTTCTCCCAATGCTATTCCCATTTTATTTAAAACTTGAGAATTTTTGTGAGGACTTATGGATAATGTAGTGGTGAAGTAGTCGTAGTCATGTGCTTTTGCGTACTCTCCCGCTTTTTTTAGGCGAAGGTAGTAGCACCTCATGCACCTTTTGCCACCTTCCCTTTCCTTTTCAAGTCCACTTGCAATATTTAAAAATTCATCATGATTATATGGCACGGCAACTATCCCTATCTTGGCATGATTTTTATCTTCCATGTGGGAGATTACTTTTTTCTGTTCGACGACCCTCTTGTCAAATTCCTCTTCGCTATCCAGGTTTGGATTGAAAAATAAAATATCTATTTCAAAATATTTTACCAGCCTTTCTAGCACCGCAGTGGAACAAGGTCCGCAACATGAATGGATTAAAAGTCTCGGCTTTCTATCTAATTTTTCTATTATTTTATTCATTTCTATGTCGTAATTTATTTTCATAGTCATATTATAACATGTAGAGAATTTATTTTATATTTGGACATAAAAAAAGAGTGGTTTCCCACTCCATTTCTAAATCAACCTGGTGGCCAATTTAAACTTCTGCCTGCAAGTACGTGGAAATGTAGGTGATCTACAGTCTGTCCACCGTCTTCTCTCGCATTGTTTACGATTCTAAATCCATTTTCAATTCCCATGTCCTTTAAAACTTTTTTCGCTACAAGGAATATATGCCCTATTAATTCTTTGTGTGCTTCATCTAGTTCATAGGCACTCTTTATATGTTCCTTTGGTACGATTAAAAAGTGAACTGGGGCTTCTGGGTTTATGTCTTTAAAAGCATACACAAGATCGTCTTCGTACACTTTCTCTGATGGGATTTCCCCATTTATTATTTTACAGAATAAACAATCCATACTAACTCCTTTCTATTTCTACAATGGCACTTTCGCCATCTATCGACACTATTTTTACATCGCGAACTTGGTTTTTAAGCTCCAAGTCGGTCTTAATTTTACAATCTATATAGTTTGTGCTATACCCTCTCATATACCCGTCTTTTTCTTCTTCAAAGAGGACTTTTAACCTTGCATCTCTATTTTTTTCTATAAATCTTTCCATCATCTTGTCGGAAAGTTCGAGAAGCCTGTTGGATCTTTCGATCTTTATATTTCCATCTACCTGATTTTTCATTCCCGCTGCAGGAGTTCCAGACCTCTTGGAATATTTAAAGACGTGAATTTTAGAAAATTCAACCCTCTTAACTAGATCCACCGTATCTTCGAAATCTTCGTCAGTCTCTCCTGGAAATCCAACGATGATATCTGTGGTAAGTCCCACATGAGGATAGTACTCCCTGATTAAATCACAGGTTTCGATGTATTCTTCTCTAGTGTAACGTCTATTCATAGCTTTTAAAACTGCATTTGATCCGCTTTGTAAACTTAAGTGGAAATGGTCGCAGACTTTTCCCGTCGCCTTTATCCTCTCGAGAAAATCTCTCGTGATGGTTATCGGCTCGATGGAAGATAGACGTATTCTCTCAATACCATCCACCTTCGCAATCTCTTCTATAAGGTCCACAAGTCTTTCATCACCGAGATCTTTTCCATAGGATCCTATGTGAATTCCAGTTAGCACTAGTTCCTTGTAGCCAGCTTCGCTAAGTCTCTTCGCTTCCTCCACAGAATCTTCAATGGTTCTAGATCTAATTGGACCCCTCGCATATGGAATGATGCAGTAGGTGCAAAATCTATTGCATCCGTCCTGAACCTTCATGTAGGACCTAGTCATCTCCGATTCCTTGTCGATTTCAATATGTTGAAACTCTTTAAAACCTTTAAGTGATTTAACGATGGAGATTTGATTATTGTCCTTTTTAAAATTTTCCACAAGCTCGAAGATTCTACTTCTGTCGGTGGTGCCCATTATTATGTCCACGCCTTCGATTGCCTTTACTTCATCTGGACTAACTTGGGAGTAACATCCCACCACGCAGACGATAGAATCGGGATTTTCCCTCTTCGCCCTTCTTATATACTGTCTCGATTTTCTATCTGAAAGATTGGTAACTGTGCAGGTGTTCACCACGTACACGTCCGCCACATCCGTTTCACTGTCTACTTCTATATATCCATTTTTTTCAAAGATTTCTTTCATAGCTTCTGACTCGTACTGGTTGACCTTGCATCCGAGAGTCAAAATTGAAAATGTCCTCAACGAACCACCTCATTTATACCGACTTGGTAGCAGGCGACGATTGCCGCAGTCTCCGCCCTTAGGATTCTAGTGCCCAATGTTACGATTTTGCATCCCAAAGTCTTTAAATATTCTATCTCCGAACTATCAAATCCGCCTTCCGGACCAATTATAATGGAGATTTCTTCTATGTCTTTTGTACCTTTTAAAACATCATCGATGTAGAGATTCTCTGCACCTTCGTAAGGGACGATTAAAGTCCCTTTAAAATTTATATTTTCTAATTTTTCTGGATTATTTATAGTTGGAATTATGTCCCTTTTAGATTGCTTCGCAGCAGATTCCAAAATCTTTTGCCATCTCAGTTGTTTCTTATCTTCCTTGCCCTTTATATTTACCACGGTTCTCTTAAATATCACTGGAGTAATTTCAGATACTCCCACCTCTGTGACCTTTTCCAAAGCAAGTTCGAATTTATCTTGTTTGATAAGCGCCATGTAGAGATTTATTCTAAGTCTCGTCTCGTGGGAATTTTCCACTTCCCTTAGGATTTTAAGACCATCATCATAAATGGCTCTATAAACCTTTCCAGAAGAGACAATCTCAAACTCTTCATCTGGAGCAAGCCTCACCACGTTTAAAAGATGGTGTCTATTCTCTTCGGACAAATTTTCCAAGCTATCTTGAAACACTCTAAACATCGATACTTCTACCTATGATTAGAGACCAACCGTTTTTCTTCTTGATATCTAAGATTTCAAACTCATTTCTTTCCAGTTCATCGACAACCATTTGAATCTTCTCTTCAATAATTCCAGAAGCGATGAAGATTCCATTTGGAACTAAATGTTCTCTCAAATCGAATACAAGTCCAGTTATAATTTCAGCAATTATGTTTGAAACGATGATATTTGCAGTTCCTTCTACCACATCTAGAAGATTTCCAAGATGGACTTCCATTTTATCATCAACATGGTTAAGTTTCGCATTTTCGATACTGGTTTCGACACATTTTTCATCGAGATCCACAGCCACTATTTCCTTTGCGCCGAGTTTTGCCGCAGCGATGCCTAGAATTCCAGAACCGCATCCGACATCGAATACAACATCATCATCTTTAACATATTTTTCAAGAGCTTCGAGGCACATGTAAGTGGTTTCGTGGGTACCTGTGCCAAAAGCCATACCCGGATCGATCTCAACAATTATTCTGTCCTTGAACTCTTCCTCCAAATCTTCCCAAGAAGGCTTGATCAAAAGTTTTTCTGCAATAGGAACTTGGTGGTAGTATTTTTTCCAGTTGTTCGCCCAGTCTTCATCGTCTTTTATAAGATAGCTGGTCTTGGTATTATCAATACTTTTTAAAAGATTTATAAGGCTCTTCGCCATCTCTTCATTTTCAGGAAAAGCAGTGAGCTCCACCGCATCAGAATCGATATTTAACACATTTTCGTCTACAAAATCCCAACTGTCCTTAGAGCGACCGAGTTCGTATATGACTTCCTTGCTAGACTCCATGTACTCAAACAGATTGTTGTCATAGAGAATATTTAACACTTCCTCCTTATGAGAAGTGTCCGTTTCTATTTTAAATTCAATATATTTCATATAATCACCTGTATAAATTATATCATAAATGGATAAAATTTCGATTT
>CAMYEJ010000013.1 GCA_947254665.1 uncultured Peptoniphilus sp. | reverse complement strand
AAAAAAAAAAATGGAAAAAGTAAAACTATATAAATGCTTAGGAAAATATTGAGGCTAATTTTAAGTTATGATAAAATTATAGTTAGCGGGAACAAAATTATATGGGTTCAAATTATTCCCAGAGGTGAACATGGAACTAAATCATTTTTTAGATTTTGTATATGAAGCAAAGGATAAAAAAAAAAAAAAATACAGTTTGCTCTCTTACATTTCAGAAAAATCCACTATCGGTAGAAGAAACATAACTAAAGATTTAAATTTGTCTGAGAGATTCGTAAGGGATACTGTAGATTTTTTGAGAGATAAAGGACTTTGCGAAGTCACCAGTAGAGGTATCTCGATTTCTAAATGGGGTATTAAATATGTAGAAGATTTTAAAGATTTGTACTTAAGCCTTACTTCTAAATCTTCTGATGAAGACCTGGTGGATTCTGTGAAGAAGGCGACGGGAATTTCAGATATCTACATTTCAAATTCCAGTGGCAAGGACGAACTTGCGAAATTTGCTTCTAAGATTATAAGAGATTATATAGAAGATGATTTTCACATCGGAGTCACGGGAGGAGAGACTGTTTCAAAAGTCATAGACAATATTGAAACGGACAAAAAGAATTTGAAGATCGTTCCTGCGAGAGGTTCCATAGGAATAAAATCTGAGTTTCAAGCAAACACCGTTGCGGTTAAGTTTGCTCAGAAGACAGGATCGGAATCCTACATAGTGCCAGTTCCAGACTTTGCAAATAAAGATTTACTATCCTCAATAAGAGACTCCGAGGAATACAAGGAGCTTTTGGATAAGTTTAAATCGATAGACCTACTTATATTTGGAATTGGCAGGGCAGATGTAATGGCGAAGAGGCGAGGACTAGACGATATAGTCACGAAGAAAATCCTACATGATGGTGCAGTTGGAGAAGCCTTTGGCAATTATTTTTCTGCCACAGGAGGTATAGTCTATAAAAAAAAGAGCTTAGGACTATCCCTTTCTGATTACAAAAAAATTGGTTCAGTTATAGCCGTTGCAAGTGGCGCGGAAAAAGCCGAGGCAACTATGGCTATTTGCAGTTTAAGAAAAGATCTAACTCTTATAATTGATATGGAGTTGGCAAGGGAAATTATTAGGAGGAATTAAATGACAAAAGTAGCTATTATGGGATTTGGAAGAATTGGAAGAGATTTTCTAAGAGCATGGGCTCTTAAAGAAGAAAAAGATTTTGAAATTACTCATATCGCAGTTAGAAACTGTGAAACTACCGTAGCTCAAAGAGCTCACCTATTTAAATACGATACAATCTATAGAAAGTACCCTGGTAAATGTGAACTTGACGGAAATATTCTAAACGTTGACGGACACAAAATCGAATTTATCGAATCTAAAAGTCCTGCTGAAATGGAATGGGGCAAACTAGGTGTAGATATAGTTGTAGATTCAAGTGGAGCATTTACTTCTCGTGAAAAAGCTGAAGGAAATATCGAAGCAGGAGCGAAGAAGGTAATCCTTACTTCTCCTGGTAAGAACGAAGATATAACCATAGTTATGGGAGTTAACTGCGAACTATATGACAAAGAAAAACACAATATCATTTCAAACGCATCATGTACAACTAACTGTCTAGCACCAGTTGCAAAGGTAATTTTAGATAAATTTGGAATCAAAAGAGGACTTATGACCACAGTTCATGCCTACACAAATGACCAAATGATTCACGATGCAATCCACAAAAAAGATATGAGACGTGCAAGAATGGGCGCTGAAAATATCATCCCTACCACCACTGGAGCAGCTAAAGCAGTTGGAAAAGTTATTCCAGAATTAAACGGAATCATGACAGGTATCGCAATTAGAGTTCCAGTACCTACAGGTTCTCTAGTAGATGCAACCTTTGAAATCGAAAAAGAAGCAACCGTAGAAGAAATAAATAATGCGATAAAAGAAGCATCAGAAACTACTATGAAGGGCATCCTTGATTACCAAGAAGAAGACCTTGTATCTTCAGACATAATTCAAGATCCACACTCTTCAATCTTTGATGCAAAACTAACTCACGTAATGGGCAACATGGTTAAAGTTATTTCTTGGTACGACAACGAATGGGGTTACACACTAAGAGTGCTTGACCTTACAGAAATGGTGGCGAAATCACTATAATGAAAAAGACATTAAGAGATATAGATGTAGCTGGAAAAAAGGTGCTTGTAAGGGTTGATTTCAACGTTCCAATGGATGGGACGAAAATCACAGACACCACAAGAATCGAAGCATCTCTTCCAACTATTAACTACCTGCTTGAAAATGGAGCATCAGTTGTGCTTATGAGTCACTTGGGAAGACCAAAGGGAGAATACAAAGAAGAGTTCTCCCTCGCTCCCGTTGCGAAAAAATTAAGTGAACTTCTAAAGAAGGATGTAAAATTTGTAGCGAGCAAGGTAGTCATAGACGACGAAGTTAAATCAGAAATTAAAAAACTAAAAGTGGGCGAAGTTGCTCTTCTTGAAAATACAAGATTTGTAAAAGGAGAAGAAAAACTCGACTATGATTTTGCAAAGGACCTCGCATCCCTTGCAGATATCTATGTAAATGACGCCTTCGGCACATCCCACAGAGCACACGCTTCGAATGTGGGAGTTGCTAAGTATCTTCCATCGGCTATGGGATTCCTACTAGAAAAAGAAGTTGAATACCTAGAAGGTGCGGTACAAAATCCAGAAAGACCATTCGTAGCAATCCTAGGCGGCAAAAAAGTTTCAGACAAGATAAATGTAATAGACAACTTACTTGACAAGGTGGACACATTAATCGTGGTTGGAGGAATGGCTTATACATTCTTCAAATCCATGGGACTTGAAATCGGAGACTCAATCGTGGAAGATGACAAGCTTGACCTTGCTCGCGAACTAATGGCTAAGGCGGTTACAAACCATGTGGACTTTGTCCTTCCTGACGATGTAGTCATGGCGAAGGAACTAAAAGCTGGAGTAGAAACTAAGACCGTCGACAGAGACAAGATGGAAGAAGGATACATGGGTCTCGATATCGGACTAAAGACCATCGCAAATATAAAAGAAAAACTTACATCAGCAAGATGTGTTGTTTGGAATGGACCTTGCGGAGTTTTCGAAATTCCAGAATTTGCAAATGGAACCTTTGAAGTTGCAAAGACTCTTGCCAACCTTAAAGGAGCAACCACCATTATCGGCGGTGGAGATTCTGTAGCTGCCATAGAAGTGGCGGGCTTAAAAGACAAGATGACCCACATCTCCACTGGAGGAGGAGCGAGCCTTGAACTACTAGAAGGCAAGGTTCTTCCTGGAATAGATTGTATCGAGGACAAGGAATGAGAAGACCACTTATCGCTGGAAATTGGAAGATGAATAAATCTGCCCTACTTGCAGAAGAGTTTGCCAATGAAATTTTGGAAATGAAGCTCGACGAAGAAGTAGAAGCGCTTATCTGTCCTCCATTTACAGCAATAGATAGATTTAAAAAAACTATTGGCGACAAAATAAAACTTGGAGCCCAAAATCTTTCTGAAAGAGAAGAGGGAGCGGTGACTGGAGAAATATCTGCAGAGATGCTCGTAGATCTCGGCTGCGACTATGTAATAGTAGGCCACTCAGAAAGAAGGGACTACTTCAAAGAAAGTTCTGAAATCGTAAGACTAAAGGCGAAAAAGGCAATCGAATGTGGACTTGTGCCTATAGTCTGCGTGGGAGAATCTTTGGAGGTAAGAGAAGAGGGCCGCCAAAATGAATTTGTAAATAAAATGCTAAAAGACTCCACAGAAAATTTAAAGGGAGAGTTCGTCGTGGCATACGAACCAATTTGGGCAATTGGAACGGGTAAGACCTGTAGCCCAGAAGATGCAGAAGCCATGTGCAAAAACATCCGAGAAACTTTAAAAGAAATGGGTCACGCGGCAGATGAGCTCAGAATATTGTACGGAGGATCAGTTAAACCTTCGAATATCTCTGGACTTATGAGTATGGAAAATATTGACGGAAGCCTGGTGGGAGGAGCATCATTAAAGGTGGAAGATTTTGTAAAATTAGTTAATTATAAAGGAGAAATATGAGTTTTATATCCAGTGTATACGCTAGAGAAGTGCTAGACTCTAGAGGAAATCCAACAGTTGAAGTAGAAGTACTTACTGAAGCGGGCGGATTTGGTCGTGCAATCGTGCCAAGTGGAGCATCAACAGGAGCCCACGAAGCAGTAGAATTAAGGGACAACGACAAATCTAGATACCTAGGAAAGGGCGTTTTAAAAGCGGTTGAAAATGTAAATAAACTATCTGAAAAACTATCCTACTTCGATGTAAGGGACCAAGTTTCAATAGACAGATTCCTTATAAAAGAGGATGGCTCAGAAAATAAAAAGAACCTAGGAGCAAATGCAATCCTTGGAATCTCAATCGCAGTTAGCCGTGCAGCAGCAGATGAATTAAACATTCCTTACTACCAATACTTAGGCGGAACCAACGGTAAGGTGCTACCAGTTCCAATGATGAACATTCTAAATGGTGGTGAACACGCTGATAACAACGTGGACATCCAAGAATTTATGATCCTTCCAGTAGGAGCACCAACCTTTAAAGAAGCACTTAGAATGGGCTCAGAAGTTTACCATTCCCTTAAAAATGTATTGAAAGAAAAGGGACTTAGCACAGGAGTAGGCGACGAAGGTGGATTTGCACCAGATTTAAAATCCAATGAAGAAGCACTAAACGTAATAGTAGAATCTATTGAAAGAGCAGGCTATGTATCAGGAGAAGATGTAGTCCTTGCAATGGACGTAGCAGCATCAGAATTCTACAATGCAGAAGAAAAAACCTACTACCTAAACGCAGAAGACAAAGAGTTCACCTCAGAAGAACTCGTATACTTCTACGAAGATTTACTATCTAAATATCCAATAGTATCCATAGAGGACGGACTAGCAGAAGATGATTGGGAAGGATGGAAATTCCTAACAGAAAGACTTGGTAAGAGAATAATGCTAGTTGGAGACGATCTATTCGTAACCAACACCAAAAGACTTGAAAGAGGAATAAAAGAAAAAGTAAGCAACTCAATCCTAATCAAACTAAACCAAATCGGAACCGTAACAGAAACCATGGATGCAATCGAACTTGCAAAAAGACACAACATGACTGCGATAATCTCCCACAGATCAGGAGAAACAGAAGACACAACCATAGCAGATTTAGCGGTGGCAACCAATGCAGGATTTATAAAGACCGGCGCACCAGCAAGATCTGAGCGTATTGCAAAATACAACGAACTTCTAAGAATCGAGGATATGCTATTTGACTCTGCAATCTATGCAGGCAAAGAAGCATTTTACAACCTTAGATGAGAATATACTTTATAAGACACGGAATCGCAGAAGCATTTGCAAGTGACGACAAGAGAAGAGGACTGACCTTTGAAGGCAGGATGAAGCTAGAAGATACATTTTCAAAATTTGCAAAAAAGTTCAAAAAAGAAGGTATCACAGACTATAGAATATTCTGCTCCACCTACCAAAGATCAATGGAAACGGCAGAAATATTGTCAGAATACTTGGGAGAACCATACTCAATAAAACAGTACCTAGGAGGATGCACCACCAAGGAACTCATGTATAGACTAGAACTTAGCAGAAAAAAATGCTATATTCTAATCTCCCACGAGCCATACATCAGTAACTGGATCTTTGAACTAACAGGAGAAGACGTAATCGTAAGTAGAGGCTCCATCCATAAAATTGATATTTAAAAAAATTTAAGATAATGTCTGATAAAAGTCCCAATATAAAAAAGACGAGGAAACTAAACATCCTCGTCTTTTTCTGATACAATGTATTTATCAAACAAAGTAATAGTATATCTGGCATTGATTCCTTTAAAAACCTATATAGTAAATGAAATAAAAAAGTCGAGAGATAAGATGAAAAAATTATATGAAAAAATAGATGAATTTAAAAATAAATATCCCCTTGAAAAGGAATTTGAAAACAGAATTCCAGATCCAAAATTCTTATACAAGGGAGATACAATCTTAGAAGAAGCTATAGCCGCTATCCTTGCAGGCAAAAACATCCTCTTAGTTGGTGATAAGTCTACCGGAAAAAATGTCCTAGCAGAACACTTGGCATATCTTTTTGCCCGCCCAATGTGGAATATTTCCTTTCACGTAAGTGTCGACGCATCAAGCCTAATTGGTGATGACACCCTAAAATCAGGTAACGTAATTTTTAGGGAAGGACCAATTTCTCTTGCCAGTAACTATGGCGGTTTCGCTGTCCTTGATGAAATAAATATGGCAAAAAATGAAGCAATGGCAGTACTCCACTCAGTTCTTGACTACAGAAGAAGGATTGACATACCTGGATACAAACTTATAAATGTTCATCCTGCCACAAGATTTATAGCAACTATGAACTACGGCTACGAAGGAACTCGAGATCTTAACGAAGCACTTTTGTCAAGATTTGCCATAATTAAAATGCCAAGAATTTCAGACAGTGACCTTAAACACTTAATCAAGACCCACCACCCAGACCTTAAGGAAACTTATATAAATGACATTGCAAACTTTTTTAAAGATCTAAAAGATAAAGCTTTAGCCCATGAAATTTCTGATTCAGCTCCAGATCTTAGAGGTATTTTTGATGCTCTAGATTTAATAAGGGAAGGCCTTGAATTTAAGGAAGCCATGAGACTTTGCCTCGTAAATAAGATTTTCGATGACTATGAGGCTGACCTCATAGAAGACTTATTAAAGGCACGTTTCCCAGAAAATATTTACCAAAAAGACATTTCAAATGAATAAAGCTCAAGATAAAATTAATGAAAATCGAATATTCAACCTCCAATGGGCAGGAGCAACGAGTTATGACTTTGATAATTTTATCATAGGCGAAAATATCGATGGCAATCCTGATTTTTACCTAAACCTAATTATTGGTCTTGCTGTAAAATACATGGGTCATAGAGAAATTGAAAATCTTATTAACTCTTGGACCGATAATTCAAGGCGTGAGAAGTATGACCTTGGTCTAATCTATATACTTGAAGAATTTACCTATAATAAAGAATTAGATAAAAGGCCAGTTTTAGAGTCTTTAAGAAAATCTTTTGCAGAAAAATTCCTCGCTGACAAGTACGACCTTCAAAGGAGGAGCCTTGCCCTAAGGCAAAATCAAATGTATAGGCTTGAAATGCTCAGGATGAAGGAAATCTTAGGAGTTAGTCCTGGGAGAATTTCTAAAAAAGACTTAGGACTCTATAAAAATCTAAGATTACCAGAAGATACTGACGGGACTAATTTAGAAGAAAGAGTCCTTGATCTTTTTAAAACCTATCTTGGATACAAGGAAAATGATATTCTTAATAGAATCCCATTCTTAAAATTTTCCTTTTTTGAAAGTGCAGGCAGGGTAAGCCTTGAAAGGTCAATTATGCCGGCAAGTTTTGCAGGTAAAAATCAAAAATCTCACGGTTTAAGAGCTTTTATCTTGGATTATAAAATAAAAAAAAGAAGAGAAAGCCTGGACTACATAGAAAAAACCTTCGGAAGATCACTTTTTGATGAAAAAACAAGACTTGGAATAGAAAGAGACCTGTGCACTGGTGGTCACAGAAAATCTAGACTTTTTTATACAAGAGGAATCACAGAAAATGATAAGTACCTCAACCAAGATTTAAATAAAAAAGTTATTGAAAGACATCTGTTGAAATTTAAGGCAAACCAGGCATCCTATATGAGAGCCATCAGTCTTTTGTCCAAGGAAATAAAACTAAAACTTAATCTCACTTCTTCCTTTGATGAAGATATAAGTCCAAGAGGAAAACTCGTACCTCGTCTGGCATACAAGGCAGAAATATCAGACAAGGCAAGAATATTTAAAAAGAAAAATCTTGTAACTGACCCTTCTATGAAGGTGGACCTTTTAATCGACGGATCAGCATCCCTTCTTGATAAGGAATCAGAAGTCGCCATCGAAGCCTATATCCTTTCTAAGTCGCTAGAAAACAATTCTATCTTAGTTAGGATAATTTCCTTTCAAACAGTAGGAGATTTTACAATATTAACCATCCTCAAAGACTATGATGAGAAGGCTGAAATCAAGAAAATCTTCCGTTTCAAAACCATGGGATGGAATAGGGACGGGCTCGTTTTTCGTGCATATAGGGCGATACTTGGTAAAGATATAAGAGATACCCTAAGCTTAGTTTTAACAGATGCGAACCCCCAGGACTTAAAGCCATTAATCACAAAAGGATTTAGGTTTAATAAGCCCTACCAAGACCAAGTTGGAATAGAAGATGCCAAGAAAAATATCAATGACCTTAGGAAAAAAGGACTAAAAATTGCCGCCATAATAAGTGGCAAACATGTAGATAACGCAAAAGAAATCTACAGGTCGGATTTCATAAAAATAGATAAGGCAAGCTCCATAGCAAGAGTCTGCGGCAAATTTATTAAAAAACAATTACTATCCATAGAGAAAAGCTGAATTCTTCTTCAATCGAATTCAGCTTTTGCTATTTCCATTAAAATTGATACTACATTCTCTCAACTCAGCCGTCAGGCGTAAAGATTCAATGATTATTATTAAAACTTGTAGCGGAACCTTCTAGGTTCCACAGCCGAAGGCTCTGCGTAGAATTTTCTCCCAACAGCAGTCACCCTGAGTGGAAAAGGCGTAGCCTTTGTAGTCGAAGGATCTTACCTATATTTAACCAGTCCTTGAAATAAAAACTCAAATTCGATTCCGATTACAGAAACTCAAAAATTCTAAACCGCGTCGACCTATAAATCGCAACTCGCTACGCTCAAACAGTGCGATTTATTGTCGGTCTCCTTAGGTTTGAATTTTTATGAGTTTCTTCCAGACGGAATCTCGTTTTGAGCTTTTTATTTAATGAAATTACTTTATGAATAGATTTCGGCTAGGGCTTCGGTGCGTAAATTCTATAGAACTCTGCAAATAATTATCACCTATTGAGCGACAGCATAAGCAAGTGCATATTACATAAAGAGTCCTCCCAACCACAGTCACCCTGAGAGGCAGTCGAGCTCTTCAAATCAGCCTTCACTGCGTTCGTCTTCTTTGGAACTCTTTGCACGAGGCCTGCAACGAAATCAGAGATTTCGGCTAGGTCTTCGAATGGGTATAACCTCCGAGGGTAAAGTCTTTGCAACTGCATCGTAGCGGAAGCAATCTGCTTCCATTAACCCTTATACTAAATTATTTACCCTCAGGCGAAGCCGTACGAAAACATAAATTTCTATTCATCCCATAAAATCCTTACTCACAATCCAACTATAGATTTAACCATAAGCCACGACAAGTGATTTTTGCTTTCGGCGTTAAAAAATTTTCCACTGTCTGAGCGTAGCGAGTTTGGAAAATTTTAGCCGGATAAAAAAATCACTACCAAAACCTCCCCAATGCGAGGTGGGAAGAGGGAGCTCGAGGGAGAAGGGAGGAAACTGCGAGTCTCGAAGAGAAAACCGTAGGTTTTTTCGAGAGACGTTAATTCCCTCCCTCTCCCTCGTAAAAGAAAATTTGAAGAAGAAAGAATTTGTTTTGGTTATGAAAGAGATATTTATTTTTTTTGTGATTGTAATAATCATCAATGTTTGACCCCACCATGGCTATACCCATTCGAAGCACTAGCCGAAATCTTTGATTTCGTCACAGGTCTCGTGCAAAGAGTTCCAAAGAAGACGAGCATAGCGAAGTCTGATTTGTAGAACTCGACTGCCTCTCAGGGTGACTGTGTTACTAAAGCTTTTCTCAGTAGAGCCTCTTAGCTATGGAAGCAAAATGCTTCCGCTACATCCAAAACAAAAATCCAAAACAAAAACAATAATCCAAACTAAAATAATTATTTGTGGTGCCGCATTATAGAATAAAAACTACCTATATGATAAAATAAATCTATATGGGAGAAAAAATGGTAAAATCACAATTAGAAATAGAAAGATCACTTATTAAGACCTATAAAAAGAGAATCTGGACCAAATTTATTAGAGCGATAAAGGAATATGAGCTTGTAGAAAAGGGAGACAAGATTGCGGTAGCCATCTCGGGAGGCAAGGATTCGCTAACTCTTGCAAAACTATTCCAAGAGCTTAAAAAACACAAGAAATTTGATTTTGATTTGGAATTTATTGCTATGGATCCAGGCTACAAGAAGGAAAAGTTGGATCAGATGCTTTACAACTGCGAAAAACTTGGAATCCCAGTCAAGGTTCACAAGTCAGATATTTTCGAAGTTTCAGAGAGGATTGCGGGAGAGAATCCTTGTTACATGTGCGCTCGTATGCGTAGGGGAAATCTCTATGCAAAGGCTCAGGAGCTTGGTTGCAACAAGCTCGCTCTCGGTCATCACTTCGACGATGTTATAGAAACTGTCATGTTAAATATAATCTTTGCAGGAGATTTCAAAACTATGATGCCGAAACTTAAGGCACAAAATTTTGAAAATATGGAACTTATAAGACCGATGTACCTAATAGAAGAGGAATCTATTATAAGATTTATGAAATCAACTGGGCTTACTGCAATGGATTGCGCCTGCACGGTTACTTCTAAAAAATCTGGCGGTTCCAAGAGGGACTATGTAAAACAACTGATCAAAGAATTGAAGAAAGAAAACGAAGTTGTCGGCATAAATATCATGCGTGCAACGGAGAATGTAAACATGGGTGCGATTTTAGGATTCAAAGATAATCTTGGCAAGCACTCATTTTTGGAGAAATATGATGACTAAGAAATTTGTTTCGTGGAATGTAAACGGAATTAGAGCAGCTATTAAAAAGGGCTTTATGGAATCTTTTGAAGAGTTAAATCCTGATATAATCGGACTTCAAGAGATAAAACTATCTGAAGGCCAACTTGATTTAGAAATTCCTGGTTACCATATGTATTGGAACTACGCTGAGAAGAAGGGCTACTCAGGCACTGCAGTATTCACAAGAGAAGAACCTCTAAGCGTAAGCTATGGTATTGGAATCGAAGAGCATGACAAGGAAGGCAGGGTTATCACGCTAGAATACCCTGATTACTACTTCATCACCTGCTACACCCCGAATTCACAAAGAGGTCTTGCGAGACTCGATTACAGAATGGAGTGGGAAGAGGCTTTTTTAGAATATCTAAATAGATTAAATGAAGTTAAACCGATAGTTCTCTGCGGAGATTTAAACGTTGCTCACAATGAAATAGATCTTAAAAACCCAGAATCCAACAGAAAAAACGCTGGATTTTCGGATGAGGAAAGAGATAAATTTACAAAACTATTGGAAGCGGGATATACAGACACATTTAGATACCTATATCCAGACAAAGAAGATGAATACTCCTGGTGGAGTTATTTTAGACAAGCAAGAGATAGAAACATAGGATGGAGAATCGACTACTTTGTAGTTTCAAAAGTTTTAGAACAAAAGATAGTGGAAGCATCCATTCACCAAAATATTATGGGATCAGACCACTGTCCAGTAAGTATAGAATTAAATTTATAGGAGGAGAAAATGAGACAATTTAGTCAAAAGATTACCGATAAACTCTACTACATCGGTGCCAATGACAGAATCACAGAACTGTTTGAAAATATGTGGCCACTTCCAGACGGAGTAGCTTACAATTCATATATAATCAAAGGTTCAAAAAACATACTACTTGACTCAGTTAAATCTACAACTATCGAGGAATGTATAAGAAAATTAGACGAAGTACTAGAAGGGGAAGAGCTTCACTATATAATCGTACATCATATGGAACCTGACCATTCATCAGGAATCCCAACCCTACTTTTAAAATATCCAAACTGTAAATTAATCTGTAACAAGAGAGCAGTTAAAATGCTTGAAAGTTACTATGGAATAAAAGAAGATGAATTAATCATAGTTGAAGATGGCGAAACACTAGAACTTGGCGACACAAAACTAACATTCTACCACACACCAATGGTACACTGGCCAGAATCAATGGTATCCTTCGAAGAAGAAACAGGTACACTATTCTCACAAGATATCTTCGGAGCGTTCGGAACTCTTGACGGAGCAATCTATGATGACGAAGTAGAATTTGATAGATACTACCTAGAAGAAATGTCTAGATACTATATAAACATAGTAGGTAAATATTCAGGACAAGCGCTAAAAGCACTTGAAAAACTTGGCAGACTAGATATTAAGATGATCTGTCCAGACCACGGTCCAATCTGGAGAAATAATACAGAAAAAGTAATTCAAATCTATACAGACCTAGCAAACCAAAAGACAGAAGACGGAGTTGCTATTATCTTCGGAAGCATCTATGGCAACACAGAAAGAATGGCGCAACTAATTGCAAAGGGAGTAGCAGAAGAAGGACTTACAAATATTAGAATGCACGACGTAGCCAAGACACCACAGTCCTACCTACTAGCAGATTGCTGGAGATACAAGGGAATCATCCTCATCTCATGTTCATATGACAAAGCACTATTCCCACCGATGTCATTCTTGACAAGCGAACTAAAACATCAAAAGATGAAGAACAATATCTGGGGAATCGCAGGCAGCTATTCATGGAACGGCGGCGGTCTCAAAGGACTAAAAGAATTCGTTGAAGGCGAAAAACTAAATGTTCTACCACTAACACCAGAAGTTATGGGAGCAGGCTCAGAAAAAGACTTTGAAGACTTAATAAATCTTGGAAAGATGATGGCAAAGGCAGTAAAAGAAGGAAAAGTTCCAGAAGCAGAATAAAAATAATGGGAGGCAAGACCTCCCTTTTTTGTTGCAATTAGATTATAAATTCAAAAAACCAGAGCATTTACTCTGGTTTATATTATTTATCTTTAGGCGTGATAAGTTTCACGAAATGTTTAGGATCAGTGCTTTCCTTAATATTAAACCTGTTGATTTTGTAAGGATCCAGATCAAAGATGGAGCTTGCGTTCTTCTTAGCACCTAAAAATCCGAGTTTTAGACCACTTTCTTTTACCGCTTTAGAAACTATTTCGTCGCCAGCCATACCTCCAGGATAGGCAATAGCCACAGGAAATACTGAGGAGTGGGAATAGATTATATTATTATTCCACACGAGATCCTCGTAGATTCTCTTGTAATAATCTTCGTCGCTCTCGCCAGGAGATGGAGTGGAAAAAGTAGTCTTTCCCTTGTGAGGACCATCGAGTCTAAGATCATGAGAGTTGTAAGTGTGGCTTTCAAAATCCACAAGACCGCTGTTTGCCATCTCTTCTACCATGTTCCAGGTCAAGAACTGGTCGCTAGAATCGACAAAAGCACCGATTAAAAAGATAGTCGCCTTTGCATCATACTTCTTTAAAATTCTATAGGCATTGGTATAATTGTCCCTATAACCATCGTCAAGAGTAATCATTACAGGCTTATCAGGTAGATCCATCTCCTTGTTGTAGATTTTGTAGAGATCCCGGGCAGTAATGAAAGTAAAATCATTTTTCTTAAGTTCAGAGATCATCTCCTCAAACTTGTCGGGATCCAAGTAGTATTCATTGTCCCTGTTGTCAATTCCGTGGTAGGTCAAGATAGGGATATCACCATAGGAAACCTGGTGGATAAACACATAACTATATAAAAATAAAAGCCCAGAAAGAAGAGCTAAAAATACAATAATAATAAACTTTTTCATAATATCACCAAGTAAATTATATACATAAAAACTAGAAGATTCAACATTCAAAAGAGTAGCCCCGATGTGATAGAATAAGAACAGGAGTGAATATGAATAAAGAAATAATAGCAAAGATAACAGAAGTAGATTTCCCAAATAGATCTACAGTAGAGATAGAAGGTAAAAAATTTAAATTTAAAGGTGGACTACTGGGACAAGAAGTGCGACTCTACAAAAAAAACAGAAGAAAATTAATATTTAAAAACGTAGAGGAACTATCGCCACTAGAAACAGAAGAAAACTGCAAGTATCAAGGAGTATGCGGCGGCTGCACTTACCAAAACTTCAACTACGAAGACGAAATCGCCTACAAAGAAGAAATGCTAAAGAAGCTGCTAAGAGAAAACGGCATCGACGCAGAAGAATTCTACCTAATCAAAAGTCCAAAGTACAAAGAATACAGAAACAAAATGGAATACACTTTCGGCGACGAAGAAAAAGACGGACCATTGGCACTAGGACTGCACAAAAAAGGATACTTCCACGAAGTCGTGGACATGGACAAATGTTTAATCGTCCATCCAGACTTCGACAAAGTAAGGATAAAAACGAGAGAATACTTCCAAGGAACACCATTTTACAATAGAAAAACCCACGAAGGAGTCCTAAGACATTTAGCCATAAGACGAACCATATCAGGAGAAATGCTCATCAACCTAGTCACATCATCCCAAGAAGAAATAGACACAGAAAACTATGCAAAAGCGATGCTAGAATTGGATCTCGAAAGCGAAATAAAAGGAATCCTCCACACCATAAACGACAGGATGTCCGATGCAGTAGTAAAAGACGAGCTACACATACTATATGGAAGAGACTACGTAGTAGAAAAACTAATGGGCATGGAATTTAAAATAGGACCATTCTCATTCTTCCAAACCAATACCTACTCAGCAGAAGTCCTATACACAGAAGCAGAAAAAATCTTAAAAGAAAAAGGCGACTACCTCTTGGATCTATTCTGCGGCACAGGAACCATCACATCCATCCTCGGCAAAAATAGAAAAGAAGCCCTAGGAGTAGAAATCGTAGAAGAAGCAGTGGACTCAGCAAGAGAAAACGTAGAACTAAACGGATTAAAAAATATAAAATTCATCGCAGGAGACGTATACGAAGTCGTAAAAGAATTAGAAAATAAGTACGACATCATCGTCGTAGACCCACCAAGAGCAGGAATAGGGAAAAAGGCAATCGAAAAAATCACAGAATTCGGTGTAGAAAATATCCTCTACATCTCCTGTAACCCAGTGACCTTTGTAGAAGATATAAAAACATTTAGAGAATGCGGGTATATGGAAAGATCTGTACACGGCGTCGACCAATTCCCAAGAACAAACCATGTGGAGACTATAGCGTTGATACAAAAGATGTAAATTTAGAAATCCTGCATTTTAATTAGTTTATAAGCATTTTGTCTTCGATAAAGATGAAGAAGGATATGTAAAAAAGACTCAAAAAAATTACATGGATGTAAGAGTAGTTTTGCAACTGGTATGAGGAAACACAAAAATCATTTTGTACTTTCTACAAGAGTAGCTTAAAAGGCTGCTCTTTTTTTATTAAAG
>CAMYEJ010000012.1 GCA_947254665.1 uncultured Peptoniphilus sp. | reverse complement strand
ATAATAACTTCTCCTATTTTTAAGTCCTTCGTACATTTTTTCTTCCTTTCTCAACTAAATATTTATTTATAATAAATTTTTACCCTTAAATTTTTTATTAAAACTTTGGCGATATTTTATAAAAAATTAAATTTGTACATATAAAAAAGTCGCCGAAGCGACTTTAGTTTATAATTTTTAAATTTTAAAATCTTTTTACTTTATTCTTGTATCGAAGATATTTCTTGCCGTACCTCATTTGCAGTGCTCTTTCTTCTTTCAAAGTTTGTGAAATCACTAGAAGCACTGTTACTATAAATAAAAATACAAATGACAACCTAGTCGTGGTCACAAGATGTCCTGCTGTAATAAGCACAAGTGATTTGTAGATTGGGTTTCTATTTATTGTATAGGCGTCCTCTCCATCAAATTCCTTCATCTTATCTGCGTTTGGTCCTCTCATACTGTCCTTTATTGTTGCAACTACATAGATTGTAAGGAGAAGCCCGTAAACGTATAGAAATATTCCTGGGTACTTCATGATATTTCTATTTAAATATCCTGGAACAGGTCTTACCAAGTCCACAATCAACAGATTTACATTGGCAATAAGTATTAGTATGAAGTAGACTTTGTTTCTCTTTATATTTACTAACTCGCCTATCCTTTTTAAGTCTTCGCCTATCTCTTTTCTTATTACAAATAGCATTATCAAATATAGTATAAATACGGATATTGGTACATACTTCATATGCTTTTCCTATATATTCTATAAGTTATGTCGATTGTTGCTCCGAATTTTTCAATATCATTTTGCATTTTTTTGTTGTAATCCCAAATGGTTGAGCCTTCTAAATATCTATAAC
The DNA here is from genome assembly GCA_947254665.1 of uncultured Peptoniphilus sp. Taxonomy (GTDB): domain Bacteria; phylum Bacillota; class Clostridia; order Tissierellales; family Peptoniphilaceae; genus Peptoniphilus_B. The sequence continues at coordinate 14,747 of CAMYEJ010000012.1, read as the reverse complement.
CTTTTTTTGCTGCATTTTTAAAAGATTTAAAATACATGGCTGAGGTTACACCTTTGTCCCTATATTCAGGAATTACAAAGAGTACAAAAACTCTTAGCCTCTTTATAGATTTTCTTTTTAGTAGAAATTTTATTCCTTCTATAATTCCAAGTTTACCTTTGAAATCTTTTAATATTTCATTATAATCTGGTAAGGCTAATGTGAATCCTATCGGTTCACCTTCGTTGTTTCTAGCAATCATGATGAGATCTTCATCTGCATAAGGTTTTATAGCATTTACAATATTTGTGATTTCTTCTTTGCTTATTGGACTGAAGTCTTCCCATTCTTCTGGCATTCCCTTTTCAAGAACTTGGTAAACAGATTCTGTCTCTCTATGGAGATTGTTCTTCATGTCTGCTGTGTAGACATTGTATCCGTACCTCTCTTCAATCTTAGGTAGAAGCACCTCAAGCTTTGCAACCTTATCTTCTAGATCATTAATCTCTGCTCTGTAAGCATATACATCATGGTATTTTTCAAATCCAAACTCTGTGAACTGATCATTGTAGTATGGCGGATTGTACTTATTCATTATGGATGGCATCCTATCGAAATTATCGATGATAAACCCTCTATTATCATCTCCTCCTGGAAGAGCAACAGGACCTTTTGCTGTGTCCATTCCTTGAGATTTAAAAAACTCAACCGTCCTATCTAAAAGTTTTTTTGAAACTTCTAAATTATCTACCGCTTCATATTCTGCAATATATCCAACTTTTAATCCGTTATAATCATTTAATTTTGTATCTACAAATGCGATTAGCCTTCCTAGACAATCTTCATTTTCATCTGTAGCCATAATGGTTATGTATGGAAACATACCGAGGTCATTATTTTGCCCTTTTATATATTTTAAATAATCTTTCTTTATCGGATAGACAAAGTACGGATTATCTCCATAGACTTTTTCATAAATTCCGTAGAATTTTTCAAAGTCGTCTTTAGTTTTTACTTCTTTTATCTGTATCATTTAATTCCCTCTGTAAAAAAATGGAGCTACTGAAGGGGCTCGAACCCTTGACCTGTGCGTTACGAGTGCACTGCTCTGCCAGCTGAGCTACAGTAGCACAAGGGGAAATCTCCCCTGTAATCATTTAAATATTACCATATCGGAGCTTATAATATCAAGAACAGACATGGTAATAGTTATCATAAAATTTTTAATCTAGAACTTCTATATTTTTAACTACCACATCTTCTACAGGTTTATCCATAAATCCTGTTTCAGTGTTAGCAATCGCATCAACTATATCCATTCCTTCAACTACTTGACCAAATACTGTGTGCTTTCCATCTAGCCAGTATGCTCCCCCAAGTTCAGAGTAAACCTTCACAACTTCGTCAGGAAATCCACCTTTTTCTCCAAGTTCTTTCATCTGTCCAATGATATCTTCTGTTATCTTTGGTCCTTGTACGATGAAAAATTGACTTCCGTTTGTAGATGGACCTGCGTTTGCCATGGAAAGAGCTCCTCTTATATTTCTAAAGTCGATGCTAAATTCATCTTTAAATGGTTTGTCCCAGATGGATTCGCCGCCACGTCCTGTGCCTTCTGGATCTCCACCTTGAATCATAAAATCTTTTATAACTCTGTGAAAAATTGTATTGTCATAGTAGCCATTCTTTGCATGGGTCAAGAAATTTTCCACCGCAAGCGGCGCTGCTTCTTCTAGCATCTTAACCTTAATATCTCCAAGATTTGTGTGAATTATCGCGAATTTATCTTCTTTATTTATTTCTAATTGTTTCATATTTTCTCCTTATTAATTTTCACTTATATAGTTTGCCATATTTTCTGTAAATCCATTGGTCCTTCTGCTGTAGACTTCGTATCCAATGAGTAAGAATATTCCTTTTAAGATGGAGCTTAGGCTCATCGCTGCCCAGATTCCGCCTACCATGTAGATTGGCATAAGAAGTTTTGCCAAAGGTATTCTAAACACATTAAACACTAGTCCAACCAGTGCAGGATACTTCGTAAGTCCAAGGCCGCTCATCATTCCTGTAGTTCCTATTTCCAAAGTCATAAATAATTCTGATGGAGCGATTATCATAAGGTACATTGCTCCAATTCTTATGGCTTCTTTGTCGATTGGAATGAAGAATGTAAATAGTTCTTCCGCCTTTGTAAAGAGAAGTATCGTTGCAAATCCTCCGATTAAAGAGATTATAACAAGACCTTTTCTTCTCGCTTCTTTTAATCTGTCAAACTTCTTTGCACCGTAATTTTGCCCGAAGAATGCTGCAAAGGCACTGGCAAATCCTTCACTACTCATCCATGCAATACTTTCTATCTGAGCTCCTATTGAATAGGCAGCTATCGCCGCAGCTCCATAGCTTGCGATGTAGATGTTTAGGTAGAGACTTACCAATGCGTGGATTATGGATTGAGCACAGGCTGGCACTCCAAGTTTTAAAACTCCTCTTACATAGTTAAAAGATACTTTTGAAAAGTATTTAATCCTTACAAATATTTCTTGTCCCTTTATTCCAGCGTACATGGTTAGGCAAAATCCAACCGCTTGTGCAAACACCGTTGCGAGGGCTGCACCTTTAACTCCCATCTTAGGAAACGGTCCGATTCCAAAGATTAATATCGGATCTAGCATGATATTTATAATTAAGGAAACGATGGAAACTATAAAAGGCGTTACCGAATTGCCCTTTGCAAGAAACGATGCATGAAGCACCGGATTTGCAAATAAAAATATCAGTCCAATGGTCACTATTACAAAGTAATCTATTGCGAGAAGTTTTACACTTTCTTCTAAATGGAATATATCCACCAGGTTTTCTTTAAATATTAAATAAAACGCCGTGATTAGAAAGCAGATGATTAAATTTACAGTGGCAGAAGCTTTGAACACTTCCTTTGCTTCCCTTTCATTGCCTCTCCCGTAGGCTTGGCTTAATCCAACTGATACTCCAGTCTTGCCTACGAGCATAAGCGAATTGGCAATCCAAACAAAAAAACCACAGGTTCCGACTGCTGCTACGGCATCTGTGGAAAGTTTACCTAGCCAAATCAAATCGATAAATGAATATGCCATCTGTATAAATGCCGTTCCCATCAGTGGCAAGGACATCTTGATCAGGGTTCTATAGATCGGTCCGTTTAGCAGGTCTATCTTTTTTTTCATCTATTCACCTTCAAATGGATTGGTGTCTCCTTGATCAGTTATAATAATCGGTCCATCCTTTGTAATTGCAAGTTGATGTTCGTATTGGGCGGAGAGTTTTCCATCTCTGGTCCTAGCAGTCCAACCGTTCTTGTCTATCTTTAAATTAAATGTGCCTTGGTTTATCATTGGCTCGATGGTAAACACCATTCCTTCTTGGATTCTAAGTCCACGACCAGCTTCTCCATAGTGGAGCACCTGTGGATCTTCGTGCATAGTCTTGCCAATTCCGTGACCGACAAACTCTCTTACCACAGAGAAACCTTCTCCCTCTGCATAGCTTTGAATTGCATGTCCAATATCTCCAAGTCTATTTCCAACTTTTGCTTCTTTTATTCCAAGGTATAAACATTTTAGGGTTGTGTCCATTAAATGTCTTGCTTCTTCACTGATGTTTCCAACTGCATATGTCCATGCTGAATCTGCAAGAGATCCATTTAAATTTACAACCATATCGATGGTTACAATATCTCCATCTTTAAGTGCGTACTTCGTTGGAAATCCATGACATATTTCGTCGTTTACAGATGCGCAGGTTGCATATGGAAATCCTTCGTAACCCTTTTGTTCTGCTGTTGCTCCAAATTCTTTTAAAATACTTTCTACATAGGCGTCGATTTCAAGAGTTGTGACTCCCTCTTTAATAAATGTTCTAAGTCTTCTGTGGACTTCTGCTAGGACCTTGCCTGCTTCGATCATGCCTAAAACATCTTTTTTCGTGTATATATTAACCAATTAAATCCTCCTCTTCTAAAATTTTCTTCATATCTATATCATTTTTTGCAAAGTCCAAAATCTTATCGTTTAGTTCTATGGACTTTTTAATTGCAACTACAGCTTCTCTTCTTTTGCCGAGTTTTTCGTAAGAACATCCAAGATTATAGTATAAATTTTCTGAATCTGGATTTTCTTCTATTCCTTCCAAAAGTATTTCAACCGCACTTTTATAATCCTTTTTTGAAATATATATTGCAGACATATTTAAGTAGATGTCATCTTCTGTCGATTCGTCCAGCGCCTTTTTGTATTCTTCCAAGGCTTCTTCAGGTTTTCCCATCTTGTATAGGACCACTCCTCTGTTGTAGAGTGCTCTAAAGTAAGATGGGCAAATTTCAAGAGACTTGTCTATATAATTAAGTGCCGTTTCAAATTCTCTTTTTTCTTCATAGAAAGAACCTAGATCGTTATAGGAAACATAATCGTAAGGATCTAGCTCTATGCATCTAAAGAGACATTCCATCGCATCGTCCTTTCTTCCCATTCTATCAAAAATATGGGCGAGGTAGTAGTATGCTCTATCGTAGGTTTCGTCCTTTGAGATTGCAAGTTCATAATATTTCTTTGCCATATACAAATCATTTTTAAGATCGTAGTAAACTGCAATCCCATAGTAAGATCCGCAAAGGCTGTCATCAATCTCGATTATCTTCTTAAAAGTTGCAAGCGCCTTTTCATTTTCGCCTTCTATTAAATATATGTCCGCGATTTCAAAATATGAATCGGTAAGCTCCTTCTTCGTCTTTGCAAACTCCAAAGATTTTATATATGCCTCTTGTGCTTTTATATATTCAGATTTAAGTAAAAATTCATTTGCCATGATTATATAGTTGTTATACTTTTGTTTCATAATGTCACCAAAACTATTATAACACAAAGGCTACAGCTGTTAATAATATCGTAGCATAAAGATTGTTAAATTTTTTTCTAAGATTTGCCATAAACACTTAAAACCACACCCCATATATGGTAAAATAAGTGTGGTGAGAAAATGAGTAGGTACCTAAGTGCAGATATTTATTACAAAAGAAAGTATCATGAAAAAGTAGCTAGACTATCTCTAAGTTCTGGACTCAGTTGTCCAAATAGAGATGGAACTTTAGGAAATACTGGTTGTATCTTCTGTTCGAAGCTTGGTGCCGGTGACTTTGCAGCAAACTCTAAAGACTCTATAAGAGATCAAATTGAATCTCAAATAGAATTTTTAAAGAAGAAATGGAACGTGAAAAAATATATAGCATATTTTCAAAGTTTCACAAACACTTATGGAGATGTGGATTATCTTCGCAAAATTTTTTACGAATCCATAGAATATCCCGGAGTGGTTGGACTTACGATTGCAACTAGAGCCGACTGTTTAAGCGACGAAGTTTTAGAACTTCTAGATGAATTAAATAAAGTTACAGATCTAAATATTGAACTTGGACTTCAAACTGTAAACGAGAAGACCATCGAATATATTAAGAGAGGCTACTCTCATAAAACTTTTGATAAAAATGTAAGGAAGTTAATAAATTTGGGTATAGATGTTACAACTCACGTAATCTTCGGGCTTCCCGGCGAAGATGAGACGGATTTTATGAATACTATCGACTACATAAATGAAATTCATCCCCTGGGAATAAAAATTCATTCTTTCTACATAGAAAGAGGTTCCAATATTTACGAAGAATACGTAAGAGGCGAAGTGTCTACAATAGATATGGAAACTTATGTGAGATCTGTAGTCAAAGCTATCTGCAGATTAAAAAGGGATATTGTACTATTTAGAATAACAGGAGATCCAGTTAAATCTCTCCTAGTTGAACCTAAATGGTGTCAGGACAAACTAAAAGTTATCGCCACTATTAACAAAACCCTAAAGAATTTAGGGGTACCACTTTTGAAATTGGAGGAGAAATGAAAATCAAAAAGGTAATCTTATCACTAGCACTAATGCTTGTACTAACTGCCTGTGGAAAAACAGACAACGCTAATAAAGATACAGGCACAGCTGAAAACGACACTGTTAGAGTCGCTTTACAAACTGAACTCGACGGACTTAATCCAACTAAGATCACTGCAGGAGATACCGAAACAGTCCTAGATCAAATCTTCGACGGACTATTCGACACAGACAAGGACGGTAAATTAGTTGGAGATCTAGCAGAATCTTATGAAGTTTCTGACGACGGTCTTGTGTACACTTTTAAATTAAAACAAGGTGTAAAATTCCACAACGGAAAAGATTTCAAGGCAGAAGACGTAGTCTATACTTATGATCTACAAGCAGGACTTACTTCTAAGGAACCTCTTTCAACTAAGTTTGAAATCATTAAGAGTGTAGAAGCTGAAGATGACTACACAGTTAAAGTAACCTTAAAAGAAAGACAAAATTCATTTATATATCTTACTTTGAAGGCTATTCTTCCAAAGGGATATGAAGATCAAGATACAAACCCTGTGGGAACTGGACCATATAAATTTGTATCCTATGTACCTGGAGAAATTTTAAAACTAGAAAGATTCGACGACTATCACAACAAAGATCACATAGCAAAGATCAAAAACTTAGAAATAATTAGAATGAAAGACTCTCAAACTATGTTAATGGCTCTTCAAAACGGAGAAATCGACGTAACTCCTGGTCTATCTTCTGAAGAAGCAGACCAAGTAAAGGACTATGCAAACATCATCGAAGGACCACAAAACTTAGTTCAAACCTTTGCTTTAAATAATGACTTTGGTCCACTTAAAGACCCTAAGGTAAGAGAAGCTCTTAACATGGCAATAGATAGAGATGAACTTATAAAGACAGTAGCAGGTGGAAGAGCGGCAAAAGTATTTTCTAACTTCTCTCCTGCACTTCCAAAGTACTACAACGACTTGGGAGAATACTACAAATCTGACAAAGAAGCAGCCAAGGCACTTCTAAAAGAAGCCGGATACGAAAATGGATTCAATCTTGTATGTAAAGTTCCATCAGATTATAAATTCCACGTTGATACAGCAGAATTTATCGAATCAGAACTTAAACAAGTTGGAGTAAACATGAGCATCGAACCAATCGAGTTTGCAACTTGGATCGACAAAGTTTACAAAGGCAGAGAATTTGAATCAACCATAATTGGATTTATCGGATACCTAGACCCTAACCAAATTCTAGAAAGATACACTTCTGAAAATAAATCCAACTTCATCAATTTTAAATCAGCTAAGTTCGATGAAGAAATGAACCTTGCAAACACTGCAAAAGATGAAAACGAAGCAGTAGAACACTATAAGAACGCACAAAAGGCTCTAGTAGAAGATCACGCTTCAGTATTCTTACAAGACCCTAATATTATATTAGCAATGAGGAAAGGACTTAGTGGACTTGAACTATATCCTATTCAAAAGAGAAATTTTGAGGATCTAGAATTCACTAAATAATAAAGATGAAAATATTTGTAAACAAGCTCATCTCCGTAATATTAACCCTATTCTTGGTAAGCATCATGATATTTTTGGTATTTCAAGTGCTACCCGGAAATCCTGCGGAAATAATACTCGGAGTTGAAGCTGACCAAGCACAAATTGAAAAACTTGAAAAAGAACTTGGCATAGATAAACCTATGCCTGTAAGATATTTTGAATGGATAAAAGGACTTGCCCGTTTGGATATGGGCAAGTCTCTTAAATATGGAGTAAGTGTAAAAGATCTTTTCGTAAAGAGATTTCCCGTTACATTTTTCTTAACTCTCTATTCACTATTTCTAACTGTGGCAATAGGAATTCCACTTGGAATTTGGATAGCCTCGAAGGAAAACACCTGGTACGGAACACTGGCAAGTTGGATTACCCAACTGGGCATATCTATACCGAGCTTTTGGCTGGCGTTTATGCTCATAATGGTATTTTCACTTAAGCTCAAATGGTTTCCTACCTTTGGTTACAACGCAATGGGTGGAAGTTTCTTTAATAAACTTCACAAGTTTTTCCTTCCTTCCCTAGCGATATCTCTTTCAAATATTGCAACCATCGTTAGATATTTAAAGAGTTCCATTTTAGATCAAGTAAGGCGTGACTATGTGAGGACCGCAAGAGTAAAGGGACTTAAAATAAATAAAATTCTTTATAGACATGTCCTTCGTAATGCACTTATACCTGTAATTACAATCCTTGGAATCATCCTTACATCTAGTATCGGTGGCTCCATCGTAATTGAAAATGTATTTGCTCTACCTGGCCTGGGTTCCCTTATAGTAGAGAGTGTATCCAGTCGTGACTTCCCACTTATCCAATCTGTCGTAGTTGCCATCGCCTCTATGGTTATCATGATAAATTTTTTTGTCGACATACTCTATAGAGTCATAGACCCAAGAATCAGAGGTGAATGATGAAGACGAATAAATTTGGAATCAAGATTGGGAGGATCATCATAGTATTTTTTGCCGTAGTATTTGTCGTGAGTTTCTTCTGGACACCGCACAACCCTTACGAAATAAATTCTAATATAAAGTTCACCCCGCCGAACTCAACCTACCTCTTCGGAACGGATAATTTCGGTAGAGATATTCTATCAAGGCTAATGGTGGGCACCCAATCAGCCTTCTTACTATCAGTAGGAGCTGTCAGTGTCGCATTTATAATTGGGCTTTTAATCGGAGGATTTAGCGGATACTTAGGCGGCAAAGTGGATGAAGTGCTCATGAGAATAATAGACGCCCTTATGGCTTTTCCAGGAATACTTTTTGCAATAATGTTAGTTTCAGTCTTTGGACCTGGAATCGAAAACACGATAATTGCTCTTGGTATCATGGGAGTTCCATACTTCTCAAGGGTTACTCGTTCAGGATTTTTACAAGTTAAGAAGAGAGACTACGTTCGTGGTGCAAGGGCAAAGGGAGCAAACGGCTTTCACATCGCCATACACCACATAATTTTAAATATAAAAAACCAACTTACCGTTGCGATAACCCTCGCAATCAGTTCGACGATTATTTCAGAAGCGGGACTAAGTTATCTAGGACTTGGAATAAAACCTCCTACTCCTTCCTGGGGCAGGATGCTTAAAGAAGCCCAAAGCTACTTCAATCAAGCTCCATGGTACTTCTATTCAACCGGGATTATTCTATCCCTAATGGTATTTGGATTTACATTACTTGGAGATGCCCTTCGCGACAAGAGATTTAAGGAAAAGAAAAAATGATGAAGAAACTATTAGAAATAAAAGATTTGACTGTTGGATTTGATTTTCAAGGCGAAGTTAAAAATGCAGTCAACCATGTATCTTTTGACATTTATGAAGATGATTTCGTCGGGCTTGTTGGAGAAAGTGGCTGCGGTAAATCTGTAACAGCTCAAACAATTTTGGGCATCCAACATCCAAACGCCAAGATTATTTCAGGAGAAGTTAATTTAAAAGATGAAAACCTCCTTAATTTTACAGAAGATGAGTGGATGAAGTACAGAGGTAGAAGTATTTCAATGATCTTCCAAGAACCGATGACCGCACTAAATCCACTTATGCGTGTTGGAAGTCAAATAGAAGAAGTTCTTAAGATTCACTACGATTTTGACAAGAATAAAAGGCGCGAACTGGTATATAAAACCATGGAAAACGCAGGACTAAGAGATGTAAAAAAACTCTACAATATGTATCCTCACGAACTTTCTGGAGGAATGCAACAGAGAATCATGATCTGCGTAGCACTTATAGCAAACCCAAGAATATTAATAGCGGACGAACCTACCACAGCTCTAGATGCGACGATACAGATGCAAATTCTAAGTCTCTTTAAAGAAATCGAACAGATCTACCACGGCGGAATATTATTTATAACCCACGATTTAACATTGGTATCTAGAATCTGTAAGAGAGTCCTCGTAATGTACGCAGGAAGAATCGTAGAATCAGGTCCTGTGGATGTCATCATAGATAATCCGATGCATCCATATACAAAGGGACTGTTAAAAGCGATTCCTTCATATAAAAAGAGAAACGAAAAGCTCTACAATATTCCAGGACAAGTGCCGGCGCTAAGGGAGAGAAAAAACGAATGTTGTCCGTTCCACGATAGATGCGAGCACAGTATGGATATATGTAAAGAGTCCTTCCCAGGACCGACAGAAGACTCTGGAAGAATCGTCTATTGTCACCTATACGGAGGTAACAATGGCTGAAATATTAAGAATAGAAAATCTCACAAAAGAATATAAAATGAAAAAGGACAGTCTCTTTGAACCGACGAAATATTTTAAAGCACTGGATGATGTGAGTCTAACTGTGAATAGAAACGAAATCTTCGGCTTAGTTGGAGAAAGTGGCTCTGGAAAAAGCACCCTAGGCAAGGCGATACTCAAATTAATAAAACCAACCTCAGGCAAGATTTATTTTGAAGGAAAAGATATAGAAACCTTTGATAAAAAAGAACTCTTCGACTACAGAAGAAAGGTTCAAATGGTATTCCAAGATCCATATTCATCACTTAATCCTCAGAAAAAGATCGGTTGGTCACTAATGGAAATACTTGATATTCAAAAGATTGGCACAAAGCAAGAGAGAATTAAAATGGCGAAAAAAATCCTAGAAGACGTAGAGATGAGACCATCAGTTATGGAACAGTTTCCAAACGAACTCTCAGGAGGACAAAGACAGAGAATTTCCATCGCATCAGCATTAATCGTAGAGCCGGAACTTGTGGTAATAGACGAAGGAGTAAGCGCTCTAGACGTATCAGTCCAAGCCCAAGTGCTAAATCTTTTAAATGAACTGCAAGAAAAATATAATTTCACTTGTATATTTATTTCCCACGATTTAAACGTAATTGAGTACCTCTGCGATAGAATCGCCGTGCTCCACAATGGAGTATTGCAAGAAGTCTTTAATGCAGAAGAATTATTTGAAGAAGGACGAGCAGAATATACAAAGAAACTATTTGAATCTGTAAAGATGAAACTTAGATAAGTAAATAAAGTATAAAAAAAGCAACCTGGATAATGTCTTTGGTTGCTTCATTAATTTATGCTTACTAATTTTATTAGTAAAACGATAATAGGCATGTGCTAATCGATAAGAATTAAATATATAATAATTGCACAAATAATATTATTAAATTAATGATAAATCTTTCGAATAATCTAATACCAATATGTCTTACAATCTATTGTTCTAGATAATATTTTATAATCTACCATGTATCTTCTTAATAGCGCATAATCAATATAGAAATTTTTTAATTTCTCATTAATTTCTTTTTCAGTATATTGTACGTTTTTTTCAAAGGTTAAATTAGCTATATAATTAAATAATTCTATCTTGTCTTTTTCTTTCTTCGGAATTTTTTGAATTTTATTATCTTTTATCCATTTGTTTATGTTTTGTGTATCCAAGTCTTATCTCCTTTTTAAATTCATACTCACTAAGACCTGTCATTGCGAAATTATATAACTCTGGAACATAAATTCTTGCGTAAAGCTTAATAAGCGAAGCTATACAGCTATCATTTAAACCCGATAGAGCTGGAATTTCTTCTAATAGTTTTTTCTTAATACTAATAAAATCAATATACTCATCTTTATTTCTAGCAATTTCAAAAAATATATCTAATAATTTATCATGCTCTTCCCATGTCAAATATTGACTCAAACTAAATACTGCCGGAAAGATTGGATTTTGAATACTATGACCTAAATACTCAGAAATCTCAAAAATTGCATGAACTATTAACTTTGGATCATAAGTGAAACCTTCCACCATTCTCTCATATATAATATCTCTATCTGGCAAACTTTTCATTCTATATCTTCTCACTTCCTAGATCACTAAATCAATGATGGTTTTAATTGCAGCTTTAATTACTTTTTTTGATATCCATGATGGAATGCTACGCTCTTCAATTTTAGAATTTGTGCGATTAAATTCACTATTAATAGTTAACTTTTGATTGATAACATAATCACTATTACAACTAGCAAAGCCTATATTTGGAAAACTTGTAGTTCCTAGCAAAATTAAAGATAATAATATAATAATTAATCTTTTTTTTATATTTTTCCACCATGATGTAAATTATATTGTTATTAGTTTTAATTGTCAATTGTTCTATGTAAATGGACTATTTTAAAAAATCATAATAAATATTATTAAATATCTTATACATAACCAAAACCAATTCTTTCTCCTTCAAATTTTCTTTTACGAGTATGGCAGTCGAGTTCTACAAATCAGCCTTCATTTCATTCGGCTTCTTTGGAACTCTTTGCACGAAACCTGCTGCGAAATCAAAGATTTCGTCTAAGGCTTCGAGGCTACAATTATCCTCCCAACTACAGTCACCCTGAGCGAGAAACCGAAGGTTTCGAGTCGAATGGGTATAAGCTATTTTTAACCAAGTTTGGGCAAGTGAAATAATATTTTAATTTTTGATGCTCTACGTTGAGCATGGGAAATAAAATAAAATTTCATGCTATCCGGATAGCATTTAAATCTCCCACGAAGAAATAATTAAATTACATAAAAATAGATGCTCTACGTTCTACACCTAACTTGATAAGCGTTGTGAGTCTTAGTTGGTGTGCCGGAACTGTTTCCCAAGAGGCGGAGCCGATTGGTTGAAACAGTCTGCTGATAGCATTTGTTTTTTGTTTTGTTTCATGCTATCCGGATAGCATTTAAATATAACGCAAATAAAATTTTAAATTAAAATAGATGCTCTATATAGAGCATCTAAAAACTTAATCATCCAAACCTGACCCCGCCATGGCTATACCCATTCGACTTAAGAGCCTTCGGCTCTTTCGCTCAGGGTGACTGTATTCATTATTGCTTTCTGTGTAAAAACTTTAATTTTAGAAGCATTTTACTTCAAATGCAATCAAATTCTTATTTCTAATTAATTTAGAATAGATCCCACGAATATAAACCTTCGGTTTCTCCCTCAGGATAACTCGGTGGTTGATTATCCCAAAAAATGTTTTTTCGCAAAGGTCATATCTTGCACAAGTTCCAATGTTCCAAGATATTCTCCTTTTTCATCTCTTACTGCGATGTAATTTACAAATAGTGTTCTTCCTGCTTTTTCCATCCAGATTGGAACGTTGTCCTTTCTTCCATTTCTAAAATCATCGATGATTGCATTTACAAGCGCTTGTACCTTTGGTGGATGGCAGGTCATGACATTTCTATCGATTGCCATCTTCGGTCTCTTCATCAACTTTTCTCCCTCGTTGAAATATTTGTTGATATTATTTTTATCTACGAAGGTTATTTCTGCTGGTATTGAATTTAAAACAGAATTTAATTCATTGATATTCATATGTCCGCCGGATAGGTACACTTCATTTTCAATCTTTAGTTTAAATTCTTCTTTAGTTTCTTCAGCTTCATCCCAGGTTTCATTTACTCCAAAGGCGATGTCGTAGTCCTTCATATCTTTGTAAATTCCTATCCAATCCTCTTTTTTAAAATGAACTGCACAGTTTGGGAATAGAATCTTTTCTTCTTTGTAGATCATCTCTTCGATTCTCGTAAGAAGAGTTTTAAATCTTTCTATATTTTCTTCTGCTCTATCTTTGTTTGAAAGAAGTTTCTTGAGTTCTGCTCTGATTTCGTCATCGTGGGTCCACATTACATTGGATGGTCCTACTATTCCAAATCCAGCTTCGAGATGAGGATATAGAAGGTCCCCCTTCTTCGCATAGTGGATGCTTAAATTTCTCATTTCAAGAAAAGCATCGTAATAATTTTCTTTCTTTTCAAGGGCAACTTTCGCTTTTTCAATTAATTTTCCTAGGGCTTCATTTTCAAGATGGAATATATTTAGCGGATGACCTTTGGTGTTTATTAGTTCTTCTGCAATTTCAAACTTCTTTTCAAATAATCCTCTATCGATTTTATTTTCCGTATTTTTTATTAGGTCCACGCTTTTACTAGGATCTTTGTCTTCCTTGTGAAATAAGGCTGAGTGTATGTCGCAAAGCTTTTGTATTTCTGAAACAGGAGTTCCTTCTCTTATAAGGCTTTCTTCCGCTGCCATGATTTCTGTGGCATCTACTCCTTCGAAATTCTTTTTAAAATCTTCCCTTACAGCTTCCAAGTCTTCTCCTGCACCTAGTCTTTTTAAGTAGGATTTGATTAAATCAATTCTTTCTTCTCTGTTCATTTTCTTCTCCTTTCATTTATTTCTATCTCTTAATGATAATTTTACCCAATTAGAAAATATTTTTGCGTTGTTTTAACAACGAATTAAAAAATAATATTCTTGTCTATAATTTTAAATTTATTCTTTTTAAATTCTAAGATCCCTTCCTTTTGCATCTTTGAAAGCTCATTTGACATGGCAGACCTGTCCACAGATAGGTAGTCAGCCAACTGTTGGCGATTATATGGAATGGAAAACGAAAGAGAATTCTCCTTCTTCACCCATTCCGAAAAGAATGAGAGCAGCTTACCCCTAATGGTTTTAGGTCCTGTGTGGAGAATTTTCCTTGAGAGATTTAAATTTTTAAAAGAAGCTATTCGTATTAGATTAAGTATTAGTTGGTCGTGAAAATTACAAGATTTCTCACAGGTTTTAAATATTTCATTGGTTCTTAAAAATAAAATTTCAGATTTTTCATTTGCATACACATTTATCATCAGTGGCTCATCATTTAATATTGAATAGGTCTCTGCAAATATTCCTCCAGGCGAAATCACACCAAGCACCGTGTTGTTACCCCAAAGGTCTGCTCTTTCCACTACGACACTGCCAGTTATAACTATTCCCATGTACTCTGTTTTTTCCC
>CAMYEJ010000011.1 GCA_947254665.1 uncultured Peptoniphilus sp. | reverse complement strand
AACCGCCGAAAGGCCGTGCGTGTGCACAACTAAACTTGGGTATCCAAGTTTTTTTATTTTACAGAAATTTTATCATATCATTTTCTAACTCTGCCTTTACTATATTATATCACTAATTAAAAATAGGCAAAGCTTTTCATTGTTAATAATGACTGTATTAGATTAAGTTCAAAAATAAATTAAACCGGAGATATATCTCCGGTTTTTTCTTGTTTTATCATAGGCATATTTTTCTGTTTTAGCATCACTATTTTAGATTTAAATTCAGGAGTGAATGTTCTTCTTTTAACCTCTGACATTTGTCTTCTCTATTTTTATCAGTAATCTTATACTCTTATTATATCAGGTTCCTTTGCTCATTGATTGTGTCCTTGAGGGTTCTTTTCTTTAAACGATATTTGTAGGTGGTCGTCACCCTGAGCGAAAGAGCCGAAGGCTCTTTCGCTCAGGGTGACTGTAGTTGGGCGGTTTATAGTAGCCTCTCGGCTGTGGAACCTAGATTTCCGCTACAAGTGTAATTAGTAATTATGGTTTTTGTACGCCTGACGGCTGAATAAAAATAATTTAGTGCCTAGGTTTATGGAAGCAGGTTGCTTCCGCTACAAGTAGTCATAATTGTATAACCTCACCAGGGTTATACCCATTCGACTACGATGGCTTCGCCATCTTCGCTCATGGTGACTGTATTCCTAAAGTTCAATTCATCATCATATAATCATAAATTCTTAAATCCTCTATTTCCCGTTCAAATAATCCATTGCTACTTTTACAAAGATTGCGGTGCCCATGTAGAATTTACTTTCGTCAAGGTCGAATTTTGGGCTGTGGTGGGGATAGATTTTTCCGCCTTCGTGGACTTTTGGATTGGATAATGCAAAGAATGTGCCCTTTGCTTCTCGTAGAAAATACGCCATGTCTTCTCCTCCGAAGGATGGCTCTTTTAAGTATTCTACTCTGTCCTCTCCCAAGATTTCCCTTGCACATTCCGCCACATATTCTGTGAATTCTTCGTCATTTATTACCGCTGGATATTTAAAATCATACTCAACTTCTGCGTCCATGCCATATGCCTTGGCTATGTTTTCTGAGATTGTCTTTATGTTTTCTGCTATGTTTCTTCTCACTTCGTCATCAAAGGTTCTCACTGTTCCTTCTACAAATACGGTGTCCGGGATTATGTTTTGGGTGAAGCCTCCGTGAATTTGGCACACTGACAGCAAGACTTTTTCCGCTGGGTTTACCATTCTCGATACGATTTTTTGAAGTCCATTTACTATTTCGCAGATGCATGGGATTGGATCCTTGCCTAAGTGCGGTGTTGCTCCATGAGTTCCCTTTCCTATGACTGTGATTTTAAATCTGTCCATGGCTGCCATCATTTCTCCTGGCATAAACCCGACTTTGCCCGGTTCGATTGGAAATAGTTGTCCGTTGTGTAGTCCGATGACTCTTTCTACTTTTGGGTTTTCCATACAGCCTTCTTCTATCATAGGAAGTGCTCCTCCCGGATATTCTTCTCCCGGTTGGAAAAATATTTTAACTGTTCCGTCAAATTTGTCTCTATTTTTATTTAATATGAGTGCAGCTCCCAATGCCATTGCAGTGTGTCCATCATGTCCACAGGCGTGCATGCATCCATTTTCAGATTTAAATGGAAGTCCTGTCTCTTCTTCTATTGGAAGGGCGTCGCTATCTGCTCTTATTGCGATACATCCTCCAGGATTTTGTCCCTTTATCTCTGCTACAATTGCGTTGCCTTCCATCAGTTTTCTATATGAGATTTCATTTTCATCCAAAACTTTTCCGATGTATTCCATGGTTTTTGGAAGATTTAGTTGAAGTTCCGGAATTCTATGTAGATCTCTTCTAAAATTTATTATTTCTTCTTCTATTTTTTTTACTTCTTCTAATATATTCATTTTCATCACCTATGTAGATTATACCATTTGATATATCAATTTAACCTAATCATTTCCTAGTTTTGTTTGCAATTTATCCATAAAAAAAACTACCCTTTGTGGGTAGTTTCTTATGCTTCAAGCACTAATTTTTAGTTTTATCTTTACAGATTATTTTCTTTTTAATTTGCTCCATGTCATTAAACATGCTGGTAGAACAACGTATCCTACTATCATAGATACTATTGCAAACATATTTGCGTGGGTTTGTCCGCTGTCATCTACTGTTGTAAATTGTCCAACCCAGTTGAATTTATATAGTAGCACAAGGGTAAGTCCTAGTGCGATTATTGGTATTATTACGTCTGTTGCGAAGTTTCTCTTTACGTTTGGCATTACTTCTTCTTTTTGTTTTCCATAGTAGAACATGATTATTGATATTGGTACAATTACGAATTGTATAAATCTTGATATTGAACTTATAATCATGATACTAGCCATATTGAATTTGAATGCTAGTGGTATTACTACTGCTATGGTTATGGTTGTTAAGAATGATGCTATTGGGAATCCATTTTCTGTTCTTTTTGAGAATATCTTAGGTACTTGTCCTTGGTTTGACATAGATTCTAGGATACGTGGTGTTCCAAATGATGCTGCCACATTGATACCGAACATTGATACCAATGCTCCGCCTATTATAAGATTTCTTATGATTCTGTTTGAGAATACATCTGCAAGGGCTACTACTTCTTTAGATGTTACTAATGCTTCTGGGTTTATAGCCATTGCTATTCCAACTATTCCCATATATATTACTGCTATTATCCCAATTGCTAGTGGAATTGCTCTTGGTAGATTCTTTTCTGGTTCTTCCATGTCTTCTGATGCAGATGCGACACTTTCAAATCCTGTGAATGCATAGAATGCTGCTATTACCGCTGTTACCCATCCTGTTATATCTAGGTTTGATCCTAGCACTTGTCCTGCATCGTCTGTTAGGTTGTTTATTGCAGAGTAATTATTTTCTCCTAGGAATAGTACCATTACTAGTCCTACTATGATGGTGGTTACTAGTGCACCTACCTTACCTATGGTTGATAGGTTATTTATGATTTCGAATACTCTGGTTCCTAGTAGGTTTATAATCATAAGGATACCCATAAGTACCATAAATCCAATGGTTACTGTGGTTAGACTTTCGTAGTTAAGTCCAAATATTTTTAATACTGTTTTAACTACTGCTGTTCCCATTACACCCCAAGCTATGCCTGCGGCTACATATCTAGTTATACCTACATAGTATCCAAGGTCATCTCCAAATGCTGCCTTTGTATATGCGTAGGCTGCTCCCCCTTTAGATACATATTTTGCTGCTGCTGCAAATGTAACTGCTAAAACTGCTGAGAATATTGCGGCTAGCGCATATACCATAAGCGCTTTATTTCCTGATTTTGCAACAACTGAACCTGGTGATAAGAATATACCTGTTCCTATTATTGAATTGATTGTAAGTAGTACAATCGAATAAAATCCTAATTTTTTCTTCATGTTATCTCCTTATTTTTTTGCTTCTTCTACAAGTCTATTGAAGATTCCTTGCATACTTTCCATTACCATGTGTAACATTTCCGGATGGAATTGAACTCCTAGTAAGAATCTGTAATTTCTGTCTTCAACTGCTTCTATTATTCCATCTGGTGCTTTTGCTACTACTCTTAGACCTTCTCCAACTCTGTCTATTGCTTGGTGGTGGAATGAGTTTACCATTAGGTCATTTTCTTTTAGAATTTCGTAAAGATGTGATTCTTCTTCTACTGTTATTCTATGAGTAGGTAGGTTTGTAGTATGTCCTTGACTGTGTTTTAAATAGTTCAGTCCTGAGTAGGACAAATCTTGGAATAGATTTCCGCCGTAGGCTACGTTTATGATTTGAACTCCTCTGCAGATGCCTAGTATTGGGATATTTTTTTCTTTAGCTTTTTTCAAAAGGCTTAGATCGAATCTATCCCTTCTTGGAACAACCACTCCTAGTTTTGGCATTGGGTCTTCTCCATAGAATTCCGGGCTGACATCTTGTCCTCCGGTTAAAATAAGTGCATCTATTGAAGAGATATAGCTATCTATTACTTCTTCATCTTCTGTCATAGGTAGTACAATAGGTACTCCTCCAGCGTTTATAACTCCTGATATATAATCTTCGTTTACATATACTTTTTTATATCCTAAAAACATTTCATTGTCGATTAGAAAGTTTCCGGATACTCCTATAATTGGTTTCTTCATGTGTGCTCCTTTCTTAGTGTCTTGAATTGCAGTGTTTTTATTTTAACATAATATTTAATCTATTTAAATAATTTCGTTAAAATTTTTTCAAAAAAATTTCACAAAGGGAATTTTTTTTATCACATGTTTTCTATTTAATTCCACAGAATTTTTTTGAATTTAGATTAGAGGTTTATTTACATAAATTAGGGCATAAAAAACCCCTCCATCCTTATTCCGGATTTCGGGGTTCAGGTCATCATACCGCTGTGATTTATTTTCCTAATGCTTCGTCGATTTTCGCTTTGTCAAATCCTACGATTTCTTCGTCGCCGATTACTACTACAGGTACTCCTGTGTAGCCCATCTTCATTAGTTCTTGTCTTGCAGCTTTATCTGTTTGTACATTTTTTTCTTCATATTCTAATCCTTTTTCTGCTAGGTATTCTTTAGCCATTACGCAGTAAGGACATGTACTTGATGTGTAAACTTTTATTTTTTCCATTATTTACCTCCATTTTTTTCTTCTATAACTCAATATACCCATTAATTTTTATTTTATTCAATGTTTATGGGACGCGTGTTCATATCCTCCTTCAAATAGTGAAAGGACGTGGTCGTCGTCTAATGAGTAATAGCTCTTTCTGCCAACTTTTCTTACTTTTATAAGGTCTCTACTCTTTAGAATTGCAAGTTGGTGAGAGATGGAAGATTGGGTCATTTCAAGTGTTTCTGAAATATCTGTTACACATAGCTCTCCCATGGATAGGGTGTAGATTATTCTAAGTCTAGTAGGATCTGCAAGTACTTTGAAAATTCCAGATAGATGGTTCAATACTTTTTCATCTTTGGTAAATTTATCTACTTCTTCTTTTATTTTTTCTAAGTCCATTTTTCTCCTAATTCCTTTTAATCTTCTATTTTTGGAAAGTTTATCGATAGCACCATGAATTCCTCAGGGCTTAGGGTCTCTCCTCTTCTGTTTGCGTCTATTCCCGATATTTCCAATGTTTCTGCTATTTCCGTCTTGGTTATATTTTTAAATCCATAGGTGGATAGGGCGTTTAGAATGGTTTTTCTCCTCTTGCTAAATGCGCCTCTTACCACTTTAAACAGTTTGTCTTTGTCTATGTCTTCTCGATGTTTTTTGATTTCTAGTTTTACCACCGCTGAGTCCACGTTTGGCTTAGGCATAAAGACTGATTTCGGTACGCTGAATAGGTATTTTGGCTCTGCGTAGTAGTTTATAAAGACTGATAGTGAGCCGTAGTCCTTGGTTCCTGTCTCTGCTGCAAATCTATTCGCCACTTCTTTTTGTACCATCACCGTTATGGATTCCACATCTAGATCTGATTCTAAAATCTTCGTGATGATCGGAGTGGTTACATAGTATGGCAGGTTCGCCACCACTTTTATCGGTCCCTTTAAATAGGATTTTATCTCTTCTGTATCCAGTCTTAAAAAGTCATCGTAGATTATTTTTACCCTGTCGTAGTTTAGAGTTTTTTTGTGGATGTCCACCAAGTTTTTGTCGATTTCCACCGCAAACACATTTGCCCCACGAAGGAGGAGTTCTTCTGTGAGTGTGCCCACTCCTGGTCCGATTTCCAGTACGTTTGAGCCTTCTTCTACTCCTGCTCCGTCGGCGATGCGCCTAACTATATTTCCATCTATTAAAAAATTCTGTCCCAAACTTTTGGTAAATCTAAATCCAAATTCTTCTAGGATTTGTACCAGTACGGAGGGTTTAAATAGTCTATCCATTCTTTCTTACCTCTTCAAGTTTTTCTAGCAATTCTTCTTCTTTTATCTTAAATGAGTTGAGTCTTTTCAAAAATATCTTTGCGTTTGCGTGACCGATGCCCAGTGCTTCTCCGAGTTTTTCCCTAAGCATTGAAGATTCTTTGGAACCGGTGAGGCCAAGTCTTACAAGATCTCTATTGTCGTAGATTTCTTCGTACTCTTCTCTCAGTGGTTTTGCACGGCTTATTGCTTCTCTTATATCTTCTGGCTTTGCGTTTTCGACACCGATGTTGCCGTCCTTTTCTCCCTTTTTTCTCGGAAGATAGGCGTGCTTCGCCCCAGGCACTGCTCTTTCTATATCTCTTCTTATTTTTTCTCCAGTGTGATCTGGGTCGGTGAAGATGATTATGCCCCTTCTCTTTTGAAGTTCTTTTAGGGTATTTAGAAGTTTCTTGCCGAATCCAAACCCGTGGGTGGTTATTACTTCTGCATCCACCGCAGCTTTAACCGCAGTTACATCGTCTTTTCCTTCTACAACTATGACTTCTTTTATCATATGCCGTAAAACTCCTTGGTATTTTTTGAAGTTTCATCTATAACTTCTTCTACATTTATACCCCTTAGACTAGCAATTTCTTCTGCCACATATTTTACAAACATCGGCTCGTTTCTCTTGCCCCTTAGTGGAACTGGAGCCATGTATGGTGAGTCGGTTTCAAGTAGAAGTCTATCTAGTGGCACTTCCTTTGCAACTTCTTTTGGAGTTACAGAATTTTTAAAGGTCACAGCACCGCCAAGTGCTATATAGAATCCGAGTTTCATATACTCTCTCATCATTTCCACAGAGCTTGAGTAGCAATGGATGAGTACCTTCATGTCCGGATATTTTTCGTGAGCTTCTTTTAAAATGTCGAAGGTGTCCTTGTGGGCGTCTCTAGAGTGGATGACTATTGGAAGATTTAATTTCGCCGCAAGTTCTATTTGCTTTTCAAACACTTCCCTTTGAATATCCCTAGGAGAATTGTCGTAGTAATAGTCGAGACCAATCTCTCCTATCGCCACTACCTTTTTATTTTTAGCAAGTTCTATAAGTTCCTTTTCAATTTCATCGTCATAGCTACTTGCATCATGGGGATGGATGCCCACCACCGCATATATATTTTCATATTTATCCGCAAGATCCACAGAATTTCTAGAACTTACAATGTCTGCACCTATATTAAACACATATTCTATGCCATACTTTTCTAAATTTTTTATCAAAGAATCTCTATCTAGATCGAATTTAGGATCGTCTAAATGAGCGTGAGAATCTATCATCAATTAACCACTGCTCCATCTGGGATATCTTTCATTACAGTTGCAAGAGAAAGTTTACCATCTTCAGTTTGTGCAGCCATTAGCATTCCGTGAGATTCCACACCTCTGAACTTCTTAGGTTCAAGGTTTGTAATTACAAGGATCTTCCTTCCTGTTAATTCTTCTTTTGTGTAATGGCTCTTGATATTTGAAACGATAACTCTTCTTTCGTCGCCAATCTTTAGATTTAAAACGTAGAGTCTATCTGCGTTTGGATGGTCCTCAACAGATTCAACAAGAGCTACCTTTATCTTTACTTTACCAAAATCGTCGATAGTAATTGGTGCAGCTTCAGATTCTTCAGCTTCCTTAACAGCTTTTGCTTCAGGTTTCTTGCCACCAGCCTTTGCAATCCATTCTTCAAGATCTTTTTCTCGTTTATCTGCAAGAGCCTTATTTTCAGCATCTAGCTTCTTGATTTCTTCTTGGATGTCAAGTCTTGGGAAGATTACATCTCCCTTAGTTACCTTTGCTCCACTTGCAAGAAGTCCAAATTCGCTAGCATCTTCAAGTTTGATTTCACCTTCGATACCAAGTTGTCTTCTGATTTCTTTAGAAGTGTTGGTTAGGAATGGACTGATCAAAATTGATATGATTCTTAGAGATTCAGCAAGATTGTATAGAACATTATTTAGTTCGTCCTTCTTAGCTTCATCCTTTGCAAGGATCCAAGGAGTAGTTTCGTCAACGTACTTGTTGCCACGTCTAACCAAGGTCCATATAGCTTCTAAAGCATCGGAGAATTGGTAAGTTTCCATAGCCTTTTCAACCTTAGCGCGGATAGAAGTTGCAAGTTCGATTAAACTATCGTCAAATTCAGTCTTAGCATCAGTCTTTTCGATTACGCCGTCGTTGTACTTTATAATCATGGAAACAGTTCTTGAAACTAAGTTTCCTAAGTCATTTGCAAGGTCAGAGTTTAGTCTTGTCATGAATTTTTCCTTGGTGAAACTTCCGTCAGAGCCGAAAGAAAATTCTCTTAATAAGAAGTATTTAAGAGCGTCAACACCGTAAAGTTTTATAATTGGTTCAGGATAAACTACGTTACCTTTTGATTTACTCATCTTGTCATTGTCAAATAGAATCCAACCATGACCGAATACTTGCTTAGGAAGAGGCATATCAAGTGCCATTAGTATTGCAGGCCAAATAATGGTGTGGAATCTCATGATTTCCTTACCAACTAGATGGACATCTGCAGGCCAAAACTCATTGAATTGTTCGTCGTTCCAACCATATCCAAGACCAGTCAAGTAACATGAAAGAGCATCGATCCACACGTACACGATGTGATTATCATCGAAAGGAACCTTAACTCCCCATTTAAAAGAACTTCTAGAAACAGATAAATCGTCAAGACCACCTTCAAGGAAGTTCTTAACCATTTCATTCTTTCTTGATTCTGGAACTATAAATTCAGGATGTTCGTTGTAAAGCTCAATTAGCTTGTCTCTATACTTAGAAAGTCTGAAGAAATAAGCTTCTTCCTTAGCAAGGTGAGTTTCTCTACCGCAGTCAGGACAGGTGTGACCTTCCCCAAGTTGAGACTCAGTCCAGAAAGATTCGCAAGGAGTACAGTAATATCCTTCGTATTCAGACTTGTAAATTTCGCCTTTGTCATAAAGCTTTTGGAAGATGTTTTGCACATTTTTTTCGTGAATTTCATCGGTAGATCTGATGAAATAATCGTAGTCTATGTCCATAGTCTTCCAAAGAGCCTTTATATTATCCACGATATGATCGATGTATTCCTTTGGTTCCATGCCATATTCGTGGGCTTTTTGCATAAGTTTTTGACCGTGTTCGTCGGAACCAGTAGTAAAGTAAACGTCGTAGCCTTGAAGAGTCTTGAACTTTTTAAGCGCGTCCGCCGCAACGGTACAATAAGTGTGACCAATGTGTAAATTGTCACTAGGATAGTAAATAGGTGTGGTTAAATAATATTTTTTATTCATAAATCCTCCTTTAAAATCTGTAAAATAAAAAAATCCTCCGCTAGAGACGAAGGATCGTGGTACCACTCTAATTTGTCTAAAAGACCTCTAAAAATATAACGGTTTAATCCGCCCTTTCGGGATAAAGTGAATCCATGTTCAGCAAATCATCCTTAGGTCTTCCACCAAACGACCATTCTCTGTGAAGAATAGAAAAGCTTACTCAAAACACTGTAAATTTTAAATATTCTAGAAACATTATACATTAAAGGCGAATTTATTGCAATATGCGGGTATTTAACATGAATTAACTTTATTGAAAAGATGAGTCCATTAAACTTTGCAAATAATTTATAAAAATAATCGAAAATCCTCCCAACTGTTTGTATCGGAAGCAACCTGCTTCCATTTTACAAATGTCAACCTCCCAACTGCAGTCACCCTGAGCGGAGACAGTGAAGCAAAGCGGAACCGTCGTAGTCGAATGGGTATAGCCCTGGTAGGGCTAAACATTGATGATTTCAGTAGCCGAAGCAACCTGCTTCCATTATTCTTGATACTAAACTCTCTTTCCTCAGCTCTCAGTCGAAGAATCTCTTTAAAAGAAAATCTATTGCTTTGACTTGACCATCGGAGGTTATACCCATTCGACTCGGAAATAAATTTCCTCGCTCAGGGTGACGACCACCTATAAAATTAATTCCGAGAAGAACTCAAGGAAGACAGTCACCCTGAGCGGAGGCGGTGGAGCAAAGCGGAACCGTCGGAGTCGAACGGGTATAGCCATTGTGGGGTTATATATGGGTGACTGTTGTTGGGAAGACTTTTTCTTTAAAACCTTTCAAAAAATAAAAAAAAATGGGGCTTTTACGCCCCATGCTAGTTTTATTAATCTAATTTTGTTTCTAATATTTTTTCTTTGTTGTTTTTCGCATGTTTTAATACAAATACTACATATAGTATTGCTAAAACTGCTCCTACTACATAAGATCCAGTGTATGACATTGGGTCTATTGCAGGATTCCATTTTGATAGGAATCTTTCTTCTAGTCCTAACCCTATCTTCATGTGTGAAATATAGGAGAATACTATGAATGCGTAGAAGATTCCTGGGATTAATGGCATAATCCATTTCTTTCCATTTACATATAGGTAAACTGTTGCTACTCCTAGTGCAAATAGTGCTACGAATTGGTTAGTAAATCCGAAGTATCTCCATAGTAGGTTGAATCCTCCTGGACTTGATTTTGCAAAGTATAGGATTCCAAATGCTGGGATAAATATTGCTAGTGAGATAGAGATTCTCTTTGCCCAGCTTCTTTGTTCGATTCCTAGTTCGTCTGCAATTATAAGTCTTAGTGCTCTGAATGCGGTGTCTCCAGATGTAATAGGTAGTACTATAACTCCTACTACTGCTAGCATACCACCGATGTTACCCATGAATTCACGAGAAACATTTCCTACCATTGCTGTTGCGCCTGTGTCAAGTGGTGTTCCTTTTGAGAATAGAACCATTGCTCCACCTGCCCAGCACATAGCTATGAATCCTTCCATAACCATTGCCCAGTAGAATACGAATTTACCTTCTTTTTCATGTCTTACTGTTCTAGAAATAAGTGTTGATTGAGATCCGTGGAAACCTGATAGGATACCGCAGGCTACTGTTACAAAGAATGCAGGGATGAACTTTTGTCCACCTGGATGTTGTGCTAGTAGTCCTTGTCCTTCAAATGCAAGGTGTCCTGATCCTTTAGTAATAATACCAAAGAAGATTCCAACTGCTGAGATAATTAGGAATGCTCCAAATAGTGGATAAATCCTACCGATAATAGCATCTATTGGGAATAGTGTTGCTATTATATAGTATAAGAAGATACATGCGTAGATGATCCAAATTACGCTTCCACTTGGGTCTTTTCCAAGAATATCTTTTGCGATTAAGTCTCCAGGAGTGTATACGAATACTACCCCTGTTAATAGTAGTAGGATACCTATTACTAAGTTGTAGAATTTTCTAGTATTATTGCCTAAATATTTACTTACAAGTTTAGGGATTTGTGCTCCCCCGTTTCTCATGGAAATCATACCGTTGAAGTAGTCATGAGCTGAACCACCGATTATGTTTCCTATAGGTATTGCAATGAATGCAATAGGTCCAAATAGAATTCCTTGGATAGGTCCAAGTACAGGTCCTGTACCTGCAATGTTTAATAATTCTATAAGGAAGTTTTTGTTTTTGCTCATTCCGACAAAGTCCATACCGTCTGCTTTTGCAATTGCTGGTGTTTCTCTATCGTCTGGTTCTATTTGTCTTTCACATAGATTAGCGTAGAAATATCCACCTACAAACAATATGACAAGTCCGATTAAAAATAACGTCATATTTACACCTCTTAATATTAAACTAGCTATATCTATAGTATCACGATACAGTTTCAAATGCAATCGTTTAAACGGGTAAATCACCGCATTTTATGATAATCATGTTACCAATTTAACAAAATAAAAGCCTCCTTTAAAGTAAATCATTATAGACAAACATCTTACTTTCTAGGAAGCTTCTTAATTTTTAATATTTTTTTAAACTATTTAAATTTATTTATTTTTTCTTTTTTACTAGGAACTCATCTATTTCATCTACTTTTAAAGCAAATGTAAATATGAAGTAGACTAATCCCGCTACTGCAAGGGCGATTAAAAATCCGAGTTTATCTCCGAAACGAGATGCTGCAAATCTAAAGCATAGAGCTGACGCTACGCCCATAGCTGCAGATGATACTGCAATCTTTATAATATTTACAAAGGTCTTTCTATCCATGATGCTTCCCACCTTTTTCTTAAGTGGTAGGATGAGAAGTATTCCTCCTAAAATAAATGATACAGATGTTGCAAGGGCAAGCCCTTCTACTCCTCTACTCTTAACCAAGATTAGAGAAAGTATTGCGTTTATAGCCACCATTAAGACAGAGTTTATAACCGGAGTCTTGGAGTCATCCAAGGTGTAGAACACTCTTGAAATTATTTCTCGAAGCCCTATTCCTATAAGTCCTATGGCGTATAGGGCAAGTACTGGCTTGGTTTTCATTGCGTCTTCAACGGTGAACTTACCACCGACGAAGAGGATTTCAACTATCGGTCCCGCAAATATAAATAGTCCCACCGTAGCAGGAATCACTAGAAACATAATGGTTGAAAGTCCCATTAATGTAGATTTTTTTAGATCTTCATATTTATTTAGGGATGCGTGCCTTGCCATCTGTGGGTACACTGCTGTTATTACAGATGTGATTACGATGCCTGTCACGAATCCTTGAATTTTATAGGCGTAGTTTAGTATTGAAACTCCACTTTCAATATCTGATGCGAGAGCCTTTGAAATCATAAAATTAAGTTCAATTACAGAGGTAGACACGATGATTGGAAGGATCATGCTCATCATCATCTTTAGATGTGGATCCTTAAAATCGATCAAGATTCTATGTCTGTACCCTTCCTTTTTTAAATATGGAAAGAATATTATATATTGGAATATAAATGAAATCAAAATTCCAAATCCAAGGTAGTTGTAGCCGTTTTTGTAGGCGAAGTACATAAATCCCATCATCAGTAGGTTTTGCAAAATTGCATGAACCACAGAAACTACAAATCTTCTCTTAATCTGTAAGTATGCCTTAAACACGCTCATCATCGAAGTTACTGAAAGTGATAGAAGTCCCATCCTCGTCATGAAGATGCTAAGGCTTAGCTTTTCTCCTTCAAATCCTGGCGCCATTAGGACCACAAGTTGTTTTGCAAAAATCACAAGTATTATAGAGATAATCCCTGTAATTAAAAATATTAAATTGGTAAAGCTCGCTGTGAATCTATCTGCGTAGTCCTTGTCATTTTTTTCGATGGCTTGGTTGTACATGGGGATAAATCCATTGGCAGTCGCACCGCTTATGACATTGGTAAACGCCATCGGAATTTGAAATGCAATTAAAAATGCATCCGCCACTACGGAAAGTCCAAAGAAATATGCAAGGGTCTTTTCCCTCAAAAGTCCAAATACCTTTGAAATTATAGTTACGATCATTAATATATATGAAGTTCTCATTTTATCTCCTTTTATCTCTGTCTATCTATTATACCATTTTAGAATTAGAAATAAAAAATAGATGAGATTTTTTTGGATTCTGTTGTGAAAATTTTAAAAAAAGAACCTGCATTTTATTATTCAGGTTCGTTTTGTTTTCTATACTGACTAGGGCTAAGTCCTGTGAAATCTTTGAATGCTCTGTTGAAGTTAGATGGGTTTTGAAAGTTTAGATCATTGCTTATTTCTAGTATGGATTTATCTGTGTTCAGAAGCAAATCCTCTGAATATATTAGCTTCAACCTTTGGATATACTTCATTGGTGTGTATTGAAAGGATCTTGTGAACTTTGTGTTTAGAGTAGATTTTGAGATTTTAAATTTTTTCGCTAGTTGATCTAAGTTTAGATTTTTATCCAAGTTTTCTTTCATATATTTCTCTACCTCTTCCATTAGCCTATCTCCTCCTGCTGCGAAGTAGTTGGTCTTACTTGGATTTATTCCAACTTTTCCTATTCTATATATGAGTTCTAGGGATTTTAATTTTATAAATAGCATATCTCTTTCTTTAAGTGCTTGGATTAGTTCATTTGCAAGCTTTACCAAATCTTCGTTTTTAATGGCATATCCCATATCTTTTACATCTTTAAATTTACATATAAATTCTCCGATGTATGGAAAGTAGGGAGAGTTTTTATCCAAGATTTTATCCGTTATTACTATATTAAAAGCAGTGGTTCGATGGCTTGTGGTTGAAGAAAATTTTGAATTTGGTATTGATCTTCCTACGAAAATTTCGTTTGTAGTTATGAGGACCTTGGTATTATTTATGTAGGTGAAATGGTTGCCTTCATAGCAGTATCCTATCCTATAACCTCTATTTCCCTCCGCAGAAGAGTTATTCGCGTTGTATTTCTTCTTCAGACTGATGTAGAGAACTATGACTCCCGGCAATATTTCGTAAGAGATCATCTTATTTTCAGGGCTTTCTAAGCCTATATAATTTATAATTCTAGGATCCTCTGTGGGAAATTCTTCGAATCCCCAGGATTTAAGTCTATTCTCTTTCATACAAACTCCACTATATTTTCTTTTGAATTTTTTATAAATTCATAGTCATGGCTTATGACGATTATGGTCTTTCCTTTATCTTTCATCTCTTTTAATATTCCAATTAGTCTCTTCATATTTTCAAAACACAGTCCCGATGTAGGTTCGTCAAGCACCACGATTTCCTTTGGACTTGCCATTGCTAGTCCTAGGGCGAGTCTCTGTTTTTCTCCGCCAGATAATTTCTGTGGGTGGCTCTCTCTTCTATTCCAAAGTTCTAGTTTCTTTAATATTTCTTCAATCTTTTTCTCGTCATCTGTTACTATTTTCATCTCCGTTAGAACCGACTCTGTAAATAGCTGGTAGTTGACATCCTGCATCACTAGAGAAATATAGTCTCCATGGTTTTTTATTCTTTTATTTTTGTAAAATACTTCGCCCTTCTGTTTCCTATTAAGCCCGCAAAGATTTCTTATAAATGAAGATTTACCAATTCCATTTGCTCCTATTATAAAATATATTCCCGGATCAAAGCTCATTGAAAAATCAAATAGCTCGGGATTTTTCTCATATTGGCAGGTAAAATCTCTACATACAAGTGATTTTTCTTCATCGAAACTGTTATCGAATAGGTTTTTCACTTCGTAGCTGCTACTTACAAGTTCTTCTTTTCCTATATCTTTAAGGGTTCTAAGTCTGTGCTTTTCAAGTATTTCTTCAGAGATGCTATCTTTACTATAGGATAAAATTTTCCGATTTTCAATTACAAGTAGTCTGTCCATTATCTCTTTTAAATAGTAGAGCCTGTGCTCAGCGATGATAATTATCTTGCCTATAGATTTTAAAACTTCTAGGCAGTGGGTCAATTTTTCTATGGATTCTCTGTCTAGGGATGCGGATGGTTCGTCGAAAATATATATTTCATTGTCCATAACCGCAACGGAATTTATGGCTATTAGTTGTTTCTGCCCTCCAGATAGTTTGAATAGGTCCTTGTTTAAAAGATCTTGACTGTTTAGTAGTTTTGAAAAATAATCTATCTTCTCATAAATTTTATCCCTAGAAACATTTCTGTTTTCTAATGCAAATGCGATTTCATCTAGGGAATTAATGGCGTAGAATTGATTTTTTGGATTTTGAAAGACTGTTGAGATGAATTTTGACCTTTCAGTTATATCCATCTTCAAAATACTTTCTCCGTCTAGTAAAAGATCCCCTTCTAAATTTGCCTTGTCAACCTCTGGTATAATTCCATTTATAGTCTTGATTAGAGAGGATTTGCCCGATCCAGATCTGCCAGTTATGACATTTATAGAGCCCTTTTCAAATTTTAAATTTATATCTTCAAGTATTCTATTTTCTCCCTCATTTTCTGTAAATGAAAGAGAGAAATTCTTAAATTCTAGCATATTTTTATCCTTATAAATAATATTATTATACAAATTCCAAAACTAAAGAAAATGTAGTCTACCGTTTTAAGTCTTGTAGTTGATATGGAAGACCTCTCTTTATTCATTTTCATGCCTCTTGTCATGGCAGATATTGCAACATTGTCCGCTGTTTGAGATACAATCATAAGTAATGGTACAAATCGATATTCCAGTATCTTCGCCGGATTTTTAAAGAAGTTTTTCATAGTAAGTCCATGCATGTACATAGCTTCCCCGATGATTTTGTAATCTTCTTTTATAGAATAGAAAAATCTAAACATGACAGAAATTGGTATTATTATGTAGTCTGGAAATTTGATTTTCTTTAGAGAATATACGAGATCGCTCATCTTAGTAGTTGAAACGGTGTAGTAACCCATCATCACACCGGGAAGTATTCTAAGTATTATTCCGCAGTAGAGATTGAAGACCATCCCTAAATAAGAATTTGGATACTTGGATGCTACTATCTGTCCTACTACGGCTATCCCAGTATAAAAAAGTCCCTTACCAATAAGGGACCATTTTTTATCTAGGATGGCAAGTAGGTATGGAAATATAGCTAACAAAATTCCAAGGTATTTATAATTCATACCGATGGAGCCTTCTGTGGCAGATAATCCTATGATGATTGTCAAAAATAATTTTGTCCTAAAATCAATTTTCATTAAGCCATTCCCGCTTTTTTAAAATGTTTATTTAAGATTTTAATTCCAATGGTACATCCTATGTATCCACCGAGCATACCTAGTAGAACTATAGGTATAAAGGACCAGTTTGGCATAACTGAGAGTAGTTTTTCTGCAAATTCAGCACCATAATTTTTATCTATTAAAAATTGTAAATAGGCATCTCTAGCAAAATAAATTGGTATTAAATTTGCAGCTGCAAAAATCATAAAGACTGTGTAGGTTAGTCTTGCAGTTTTTATTGATTTATAGCCTCCCTTTTTTAATATCATCTCACAAATTAAGGATAAGGCAACTATTGCAGGAAAAACTATCGCTCCATGACCTGACATTGAAAATACAAGTCCAAATACTATTCCCATGATTAAGATCATTCCAAATTTATCTATCTTTGTTGAATAAAGCATAAATACAGGTCCTGAAAGTAAACCGCAAGCAAATGGAACTAGGGGCATAAGTACAGGTATAAAACCTATCATACCTCCACACCA
>CAMYEJ010000010.1 GCA_947254665.1 uncultured Peptoniphilus sp. | reverse complement strand
AGTCCATCATGTCTTTTAATGCTTATTCTGATGATTTAGAAGAATGTGAGGAAGCCGCAATAAAAGCATGGGAATGGTTTAGATTTAAAGGAAGACGAATATTAAGCGATGCTAATTATATTGTAGTAAATGTCGGCAATATAACTGATAGAACAGCGTTATTGGGAGAAGCTTATGAGTATAGATATGGATTTGATGTAGAGTTTAGACTGGTACAAGAAATAAAAGATAGAACGGAAACTATTGAAAGTTATAAAATCGAGGGAGGTATAAAATGATATTGGATTTTCCTGTAAATATTCAGAGAAAAACTGTAGGAGTATCAGAAAGAGGGTTTGGAACGATCCTTATTTTTGATACTACTAAAGAATATAATTATAAAATTATAGGACCAGAAGATGTTAAAGAACTTGATACTAAAAGTAAGGCTTATAAACTAGCTAGCAGACTATTTATGCAAAAACCACAGCCTCAAGAGGTTGCAATTGTAGGGAAAACTGGAGATGCGGTGGAAGGATTTAAAAAAATTCTGGAAGACAATAATGATTTTTTCTTTGTCAATTGCACCGATAATAGCGTGGAAACTATTAAAGGGATTTCTGAACTTTGCCAAGTAGAGAACAAGGTTTATGCAGTTACTACCAACAGTATCGAAGATGCGAAAATATTAGGGAAGGAAGTTTATGATAACACTTTTGTTATGTATCATTCAGATCCTGATTCATTTGCTGCAGAGGCATTGGCAGTTATCATGTCTTATAAAATAGGTGGGAAAACTGCAAAATTTAAAACACTACAAGGTGTTAAAGAATGCGTAATATCAAAGACAGATATGGCAGATTTAGAAAAGAATAGTATTTTTACCTATATTGAGAAGTTAGGTGTTTTACAAACAACTGAAGGAAAAATGTTATCTGGAGAATATATTGATGTTGCTCTTGGAGAATACTGGATTAGATTTAGACTTGAAGAAGCATTACAAAGACTTGCACTTGTTGAAGATAAGATTCCATATACAAATAAAGGTATAGGAATGATTGTTGGAGAAACTGAAAAAATATTGTCAAGAGCAGTTGATCAAGGAATAGTAGAAGAAGGTCAATACAAGGTTGACTATAGACTTAGACAAGATGTTCCTTCAAATGAAGTCGCTCTTAGAAAGTATGACTATGTTGTTTGGACTGCAATGCTTCAAGGGGCAATTCATACAGGACAAATCAGCGGAATTCTAACCTATGACACAGTTAATGAGGAGGATAAATAATGGCTGAAAAAAAGACATATACTTATGACCCTGAAAAAGTCATAGTGCAAATAGACGGAGTTTATTTAACGGGATTTTCAGAGGATGCAAAAATCACAGTAGAAAAAAATGAGGATAATGTAATTCCAAAGGTTGGAGTAGATGGCAGCGTTCATTATTCTATAAATCATGATGAAACTGCTAAGGCTAAGTTACCTTTGATGTCAACAAGTCCTCACATTAATTTTATTATGGATCTAGCAGCTAGCAAGAAAGATTTTACTTTTATAATGGTAGATATGAATGATAATGGAAGAAATATTTCATGCGATGAATGTAGAATTCTTAAAACTCCAGACTACTCAAGAAAAAAAGAAGCTGAGGGAGTGGAATTCGAAGTATTTATTCCTTATGCATATAATAAGAGCCTTTAATTTAGGCTCTTATTTTATTGGAGGTAACAATGGAATTTGAACAAAAAACAGTTGAAGTAATGGGCAAGAAATATGTATCACAGAAACTTCCTATTAGAAAGGCACTAGAGATAAGGCAAAAATGGACTCTACCTTCTGGAATGACTGATGATGTAATAATGTATGATGAATGTTTAGCTAATATAGTAGTCAATCCTAAAGTTAAAATAGAGGATTTTGAAGACTTAGGAGAGTTGGAACTACTAATTACTGAATGTCTTTTTTTTCAATACATGGCAAAAAAGCCAGAGAACTCAGACAAGAAGTAGAGAATAATTATGACAAATTCTGGAGACCAATTCTTCAATTAATTAAATTAGGTTATTTAACGTATACAGAAGCCATGGAAATAACGGAAGATGATCTATACAAGCTATGGCAAGCTGTAGAAATGATTGAAGAAAGTTAGGAGGTGAAGCGGTGTCAGATAGAGAGATAGTTTGGAAATTATCTACAGAAGGTGCATGGAAATTTGCAAGTGATATTAAAAAAGCAGATGAAAAAGTTGATGGATTAAAAAAGAGCATGGAGGAAACTGACGAAACCTCTAAAATTGGTTGGTCAAAAATGCAGGCTAATCTTACAAGCACGGGCTCAAAATTCAAAGCAGTAGGCGGAAATATGGCAAAAATAGGTGCAGGAATGACTGCTGCAACAATGCCACTTGCAATAAAATTAAAACAGGGAGTTTCAGATGCTAAAAATCTTGATACTGCTATAAGGCAGGTAACCACACTGACGGATGAAAATATTTTACCAACTGAAGAACTTAAAAAGACAGTTAAGAGAATATCAAATGAAAGTGGAATCATGCAACAGGAAGTGGCTAATGCTATGTATGAAGCTTTGTCATCTGGAGTTAAGACAGAAGATGTAACTAAATTTACAGAACAAGGTCTAAAACTAACTAAGGCAGGGTTTACCGACCTACCTACAGTAATTGACGCGACAACTACTGCTCTTAATGCTTATGGAGATGCTGCACCAAAAGTTGAAAAAATTCAAGATATAATGGTTAAGACTCAAGATTTAGGAAAGATTACTGTTGATGAGTTAGGTAAATCTATGGGACGTGTAATTCCTACAGCAGCAGCTGCAGGTGTAGGTTTTGATCAATTAGGTGCAAGTTATGCAGTTTTAACATCAAGGGGTATTAATGCATCTGAGGCAACTACTACAATGAACAGTTTACTTAATGAATTGTCTTCAAATGGTTCAAAATCAGATAAGGCTTTAAAGGAAATGACTGGAAAATCGTTTAAACAACTGACGGCTGAAGGTAAGAACATAGGAGATGTTTTGAGTATAATTCAAGAAAATGCAAAAAGTGCAGGTCTTGAACTTGGGGATATGTTTGGAAATATCAATGCAGGAAAAGCTGCAAACTCTTTAATGCAGGGTGGATCAGATGCATATAACAAAGCTTTAGACGCTATGAAAAACTCTGATGGATCTGTTGATAAAAACTACGAAAAAATGATGGGTGATGAATTAGAACATGCAAAGGCAGTTGAACAATTAAGAAATGCTTTTATTGACATGGGAACTCAAGTTATGCCGATTATTTCAAATATCATGGGTAAAATTGGAGAGCTTGCTATTAAATTTCAAAATCTTACTCCGCATCAACAAAAAGTTATATCTTTGATAGCCTTGGGAGCAGTTGCTCTTGGTCCTGTTCTTGTTGTTCTTGGTGGTCTTGTTATGGCTATTGGTGGACTTGCAACGGGAATTGGAATGTTAACAGCACCTGTTGCGATGGCAGTTGGAGCTTTTGCATTATTAACGGCTGCAGGGATTGCTCTAGCTTATCACTGGGAAACTATAAAGGCTAAGGCAGGAGAACTAGGAAGCAATATTAAATCCAAATTAGAAGGAGCTGCAAATGCTGTTGCTAATGGATTTAATGCAATGAAAACCACTGTTTCAAATGCTTTAGAAACAATAAGAGAAAAGTGGGAAAGTGTGAAATCTTTTTTTGCAAAGCCAATAAAAGGTGTAGTCAATGTAGTAGGCGGAGCTTATGAAAAAATTAAAGGTTGGCTACCTTCTCATGCAACAGGTCTTGATTCAGTGCCTTATGATAATTATGCTGCGAATCTGCACAAAGATGAAATGATTTTAACAGCTTCTGCAAGTAGACAGTATAAAAAAATGGGCGGAACTAAAGATGGACTTCCTAGCTTATTTAATAAAAACGAAAAGCAAAGCGTTACAAACAATAAAGTAGAAGGATCGCAAAACTATAATCCTACGATCATTATTAATTATTCTGGTGAAGATAAAGAGGTTCCTCAAAATATAGCATCGGAAGTTAGAAAACAATTAGATATTTTCTTCAAAGAAATGCAACTACAAAGGGCGTGATAACTTGGCTAATACAATGAGAATAAGGCTACAAGACATAATTATGGATGCGGTGGTAGAAGAAAATCCGTCAAATACTGCTGATGTAACAAATAAGCCAGTGGAAAAAGGCGAGGATATATCTGACCATATGAATATCAAGCCGTTTACAGTTACATTACAAGGATCAATAGTTAATGATGCACCTTCAAAGTTAGCACTTTTAAGAACATATCAGAAAGAAGCTACGCTTTTAACATATGTAGGGAGAAATATCTTCAAGGATTTAGTCTTAACTAATTTAAATACTAATCATTCTGTTACTAATGCCAAGGGATTCGATTATTCAATTACTTTACAACACGTTAAAATTGCAAAACCAGAGACTTTTGAAGTGAATGTTAAAAATCCAGATACTAAAAAACAAGATGCAAAAACTGCTACAAAGGTTAAGGCAAAAACTAATGCAGGAAGAAAGCAGGTGCAAACACGTTGAAATTTATTAACATTGATAAGAATCAAATACCCTATGAATTCGAGATTGTACTTGATAATTCTACTTTTCAATTCGAGTTAAACTATAATTCTGTTGGTGATTTCTTTACGGTGTCAGTAAAAAAAGACCATGTAAAAATAGTTGATAATTACAAAGTAGTCTATAATGTTGAACTTTTTGAAAATTTAAAACATTTAGGAGTGCCAAAAGTTGTTATAAAACCGTTTGATACGACGGGAATGGCAAACAAGGTAGACTATGACAATTTAAATGAGGATGTTTTTTTGTATGTTTTGGATTCATGATATTGAGGTTTTAGCAGGTCAAAAGAGATTTACAAACTTGGGAGAAAATGCTCTTGAAATTGATTTTGATGTATCTTTTAATGATGAGAAAGAGCCTGACTTATCCACAGTTACAATTTACAATTTATCTGACGACACCATAAACGATATAAAAAAAGAGGGATATTTATATCTCAATGTGGGATATAAGTATATGAACAATAAGGCGAATATACTCACAGGTGAAGTTGAGGATATAGAAACAATATGGCAAGGATTGGATAAAGCTACTAAAATTACAGTCGGAGATGGAACAAAGGCTTGGAGAAAAGCTGAACTAAATAAAACATATTCCAACGGAACAAAGGCGAGTGTTATTATGAGAGATCTTGCCAATGCGATGGAATATGAAATTGTAGAAATAAAACCTAAAAAAGATTTAGTTTATAAACTTGGTAAAACTATTAAAGGATCTGCAAGCAAATCTTTAACTCAACTTGTCAAAGATACAGAGTCTAAAATGTTTATAAACAAAAATCGAATCGTTATAAGAGATCAAAAGAAAGGTTATACGACAGGGTTTGTCTTAAATAAGGACACTGGACTTGTAGGATTACCTACACTTAATAAAGATGAGTCAGGAGATAAGACATCAGATGTTGCAAAAGAAAAGGATAAGAAGAAAAACGAGGAAACAAAAAAGACCTGGAAAGTTACTTGTCTCTTAAATCCTAAGATAGAAACTGATAGCATAATTAAGATAGAATCAAAGGTTTTAAATGGTACCTTTAGAGTTATTTCTGGGAAACATTCAAAAGATTTTAATACCGAATTAGAGGTTGAGGAACTATGAGAGAACAAGCAAATAGAAATGCCAATAAGTTTTTTGAAGATTTTAAAAAAAATATTGCAGGTGAAACTAACGTCTGTAAGATGGCAAAGGTGGTTAAATTCTATCCTGAGACAATGAAGGTAGATGTTATGCCTTTACCAAGTGAGGACAATTCAATTGTAATTAACGTTCCTATTGCAACTGTAAGAACTAAAGACTTTTTAATCTACTACCCTCTAAAGGTTGGTGACACAGTTATTCTAATCTTTGCAGATAATGATACCGACAACATTTTATTGGGGGAAGATAGCACTCAAACTGAGCGTGGTCACGATATTTCAGATTGCATTTGTGTCGGTGGTATTACCTTGTTAAATGAAGCTTTAGATGTCGATGAAAAAGATGCTCTAGTCATTCAAAATATATCAAATACAGCTAGTATATCTATAAAGAAAGATGGAGATATAAAAATTAAGGCAAAAAACTTCAAGGTTGAGGCTGAAAGGATTGATTTAAATTGAAAATAGCTACAATAGGAAGTATGTCAACAGGACAC
Organism: uncultured Peptoniphilus sp.; assembly: GCA_947254665.1. Lineage (GTDB taxonomy): Bacteria > Bacillota > Clostridia > Tissierellales > Peptoniphilaceae > Peptoniphilus_B. The sequence continues at coordinate 11,411 of CAMYEJ010000010.1, read as the reverse complement.
GCTGACTTTCCTGCAAGAGATACAGTACAAGGCTCATCAAACGTTTTTGCTGAGGGGAAAGGTGTCCATAGGATAGGAGATTCTTGGGTGACCCATTGTAACGTTGAAGGATCCTGCCATGAAGGCAGTACATCGTCAGGAAGCACCACAGTATTTTGCAATGGAAAGCAAGTTGCAAGAATAGGAGATTCAATCTCGTGCGGAGATGCAATTGCAACTGGAATAGCAACTGTAAATGTAGGTGGTTAAATGTATAAAAATACTTTTAAAATGATTGGTGGAGATACTGTCGTTAACGATGACCTAGAGCTTGTAGGGGGTCAAGAAGAACTTAGGCAAAATATTGAAAACCGTTTATCTGTAAATAAAAATGAATGGTTTTTAAACATTAATCTCGGGCTTGATTATCAGGCAATAAGTGGGAAAGGTAAAAGTGATAGGGAAATAGAATTTGCCGTTCGTGAATGTTGCCTACAGGATGAGAGAGTAAAAGAAGTTAGGAATATAACTATAGAAAGAGATGCTAAAAACAGGACTGCTGCTATTGATATTTTGATTATCGATAGAGGTGAACAAGAGTTATGGCTCAAGGAGGTGGTGGATCTTGGATAATTGCAAAGATGGATTATGTATGATTGACGATGTAAAGAAAATCAATAACTCGGAATTTGGACTTACTAAGTTTGGATTTAGAAGAAAGCTATATCCTGAATGTGTAGCAGATAGAATTAAAAGAGCAAAAAAAGTCTTTGGAGTAAATATAGATACTTCAGAGACTTCTTTTTTAGGAAAATTAATTCGTAACTTATCTTGGGATGAAGCTTATTTGTGGGAATTGGCAGAGGATGTCTACAATGCTCCTTTTGTCAATTCTGCAGAGGGAACAGCTCTTGATAATGTAGGAATGTATTTAACGATTACAAGACGACCTGCAACTAAAAGTAAAACTATAATTACGATTTATGGAGATGATGGAGTTATAATTCCAAAAGGCTTTATGGTTGGTACTAAGAAGGGAATTGTTTTTGAAACGCTTGAAGAGGCAATTATAAGCGGTGGAAGTGTTGATGTCTATGTGGAATCAATTGGAGCAGGAAGAAATAGCAATGTTGACAAGGAAACTATAACTGAAATCTTAAACCCTTCATTAGGAATTAATAAAGTTATTAATAAAGAAGCTTCTGTTGGTGGATTAAATATAGAAACTGACAATGAATTTAGGGAGAGATACAAAAAATCATACTCAAGAGTTGGTGGATCAACTGTACCTGCAATTACTGCTGCTCTCTTAGATATTGACAAGGTAGTTGATTGTGAAGTTAGAGAGAATGTAACTATGGAAACTATCGATGGAATACCTCCAAAGTCGGTTGCTTGCTTTGTATATGGTGGAGAAGACCGAGATATTGCAAAGACAATCTATGACAACAAAGCTGCAGGAATACAAGCTTTTGGTGACATTGTAATTGATATTAAAGATGAAAAAGAATCAATACACCATATAGGATTTACAAGAGCAAAAGTCGAAAACATATTTGTAAAGTTAAGAATAAAAAAGGATAAAGACTATAAGGGAGACGATTCTGTAAAAAGAGCAGTTGTAAATTACATTGGAGGCAAAGACGAGGATGGAATTGAATACTCTGGGTTAAAGCTTGGAGAAGATGTAATTCAATCTAAAGTACTTGGACGGATAATGTGCCTTGGTGGAGTTGCAGATATTGATGCTTTTATTTCTAAGAATGGTAAAGATTGGCAGCAAACAAACATAGAAATAGCTAGAGCATCTATTGCAAAAACAAGTCCAGAAAAGGTTGTGATCGAGTATGTATCATAATCAAGATGAGTTATATTATAAGGCTTGGCGAAGACTTCCTGAAAGATTTAGAAAACCTAATAATCTTGATCTCTATTATGTGTTATATGGTGGATATGGAGAAATAGAAAAAGGCTTTGCAAGCATAAATGACAGCAGAAACATTGATAAGGCTAAGGGCGAGACTTTAGACAAATTAGGTGCAAATGCGGGGCAATTTAGGAATGGCGAAGATGATGATCTTTATAGGCAACTTATTAAAGTTAGAATACTTGCTAATATGTCCATTGGAAATATTCCAACTATTAATAAAGTTATGTCTATTTTAGTTAAAGATATTTATTTAGGGATATCTGAAGCGTGGCCATATGAAAGATATTTGAATGAACCTGCTACTATCTTTTTAAAATTAAAACCTAAGTTCAAAAACTTTCCTGAAGATATAATTGAAAAAATAAAAGCAGCAGGAGTTAGAGTGTATTTTGATTTTATTTATTCAAGCGATATAAATTTATTTTCAAGATATGGCACGTATAACTATCCCGCTTTTCTTTGTGGTGAACATCCTTGCGGTGATATACCTTATGTATTTGCTGAGGCTCAAAGGTTAGTAAGTGACTTAAATATAGAAGTTGGAAGCAATTATGGCAAAAATTATTATCCAACAGTCGGAAAAATTAAATCTGGTGATCTTGAGAATGGAGAAGTCACAGAGATAATATATGCAACCGACTTTGCAAGCGATAATATTTACAGTTTTGAAAGAGGTGAGTAAATGCTTAGTGAGAAGCTAATAAGTGATATATGCGGCTTTATAGAGAGTAAAGTTGCTAGTGCCGAAATGATAATTGACGGCAATAAAAAAAGTATGGAGATCTTAAAAACCGAGATATCGGGAAATGTTTTAAAGATCTTCACCAATGCCTCTGAGGGAAAAGGAAGAGTGAGCGATATAGTGATCAAAGACAGTGAGGGAAATGTGATAATTTCAAAACCTGACAGTCTTTTAAAGTCTACAGGATATAGTCTCGTAGCTTCTTTTTATATAAGGGTGAAAGAAGTAGAAATCGATGATCCTATTAATATCTTTGACTTAGCTAAGGGGGTAAGAAATGAGTAAATTCACTTTAAGGGATTATTACAACTTAAAGAAAGACGAAGATAACAATAAATTCATAGAGAAATATAAGGACAAGCTCTTAAATGACGAATTAGGGCTTGTTTTTTGGTATGACAATATATCTGAATTTGGTGATGTCAAAAAAGAAACAATTGTAAAAAATAATTCTGATGGCACTCAGCTTGTAAGACACGAAAGATTTGATGGAAATATCTTTCAAGAAGGTACTTTTGTAAATGCTGAAAATTTAGGGAGGATGGAGTGGAATGACCTTATAAACTTCGTCAACATTAAAGCATTAAGAGAAATTGTATCAAGGCTTCAAATTCAAGTGGCTACACTTCTTGGTCAAGCTTCAAATAACATGAGCTATAACGGATTTGTAGCTTCAGCTATGAAGATTAACGAGGATCTCGTAATCCTTGAAGGATGTTACGATGAGGTAAACGGAAGGGGTATTGTTTAATGCTTCCTAAAATATGCGGTGGCTTTTTAAATGTCACTCAGAGATGTAACTTGGCCTGCAAATACTGCTTTGTGGTACAACAGCCGAAAGAGATGGACTACAAAGTAGCGAAAGATTGTGCTGATTTTTATGCAAGAAATGCACTAGAAGAAAAGACTGTGCCAAACATAACCTTTTTTGGCGGTGAGCCTATGCTTCGATATGACGATATAGTTAAACCGCTTGTAGAGTATATAAGAAAAACATACGGAGATTATCACCTGGATATTACCACTAATGGTACTTTACTGGATGAAGAAAAACTAAAATTCTTTAAAGAGAATGATGTAGGGATCCTTTTATCAATCGACGGAGATAGAAAAACTCAAGATTTACTAAGGGTAAAGCATGACGGGAGTGGAAGCTTTGATGATATCGACGTGAAGATGTACCTCAAGTACAATCCACATGGTACTTTTAGAAGTACACTGGATCCACGAAATGTAGAGTACATGTTTGAAAACTACTTGTGGGCAAAAGATATAGGCTATAAAAGCTGCACTATGATTATAAATGTCTTTGCGAAATGGACCGAAGAAGATTATAGAGAACTTGCAAGAAATCTAAATAAAATCATGACATATATTGAAAATAATGATGATTCAATTGAATTTACTGAAGTATCTAAATATAAAAAGGATCTTGAGCTTTTAGAATCTGGAGAAGCCGGAGAAAAAAGGCTAAAGCTTTGCAATACCGATGGATGCGGAAACTGCGGACTAGGCGCCGGAAGATACGCCTCCTGCGGAGCAAGCGGAAACCTATACAGCTGCCAAGAAATGACGGAGAACAAAGACTGCGAAGATTTCATCATAGGAAACATCTACACCGGAGTAGACGACCAGAAAAGGTACCAGGTAATGGCAAAGTACCACCTATCCAAAGTAGAAAGCTCCAGAAAGGGACGGTGCGAGGGTTGCAGCCTAAAACAAATTTGTAACGGAGGCTGCGTAATTAATAATCATTTCAAGAACGGAGACCTAAATATCATGAGCGAAACTTTATGCATTTACAGCGAGATGTGTTTTGAGAAATATAAGAAACTAAGACAAAGGAAGGTAAGGTGAAATAATGGGATATTGTGATGGCTGGGAAACATGTAGTGCTTGCCAAGGGGTAAGCTGCGAAGGCTACTGTCAGGAGTGCCAAAGTAATAAAGAAGAACGCTGTAGACATAGTTGTCAAACAACATGCGAGAGCAATTGCCAAGGATGTCAAGGATATTGCGAAAAAGGCTGCCAAAGTTCATGTCAAAAAAATTGTGAATCTTCATGCGAAAAAAGCTGTCAATCAGGTGCAGAAAAGAACTCTGCTCCAAGTAGTCCTGGAGGAGTCAATCTTCCAAATCCAATAAGAAGTGAGAAATCCTTTAGTATATCTTGGGGGTATGCTAGTGATTCTGATGGAAATTTAAGTGGATACACCTTAGAAAGGTCACTTGATAATGGAAGCTATAGCAGTGTATATAACGGAAGCTCAACTTCTTACACTGACACAGTACCTAAAGGTACGAAGAGCGTAAGATACAGAGTGAGAGCCTATGACTCTTATAATTCAACTTCAGGATATACTTACTCTCAAATAGTAACAGTTGTGAATAACTCCGCTCCTATAATCTCTGGCTCCAATTATGATTACGGAGCTGTAACAGAGAACTTTTCTATAAATTATATCGTCACTGACTCAGATGATGGAGATAGAGTAGAAGTTAAAATTACAGTTGATAATCAGATTATACAAGATTTTACAGAAACATCATTAGGAATTAGAAAGACTATTGATGTAGATCTTACTAAGTATGAGCTTGGAAAACATAAGATAGAGATTATAGCTAAAGATAAAGAAGGTACAACCTATACTAGAACCTATACTTTTGAGAAGATAAACACCGCTCCTATAATCAGCGGTCAAGATACTGACCTAGGAAATAAAAACTCTGCTTTTACCATAGTTTACACTGTCAAAGATCCTAACAATGACAAAGTAAATGTTATTGAAAAGTTAAATGGCAAAATCTTAAAGAATATTACTAACATCGGTACTGGTGAGCAATCTATAACTGTTACTGCTGAAATGCTCTCAGAATTTGCAATCAATACAAGTAATGTGATTGAAATTGAAGCTAGAGATGCAAATAATGCTGTATCTTATAGAAGATTTACATTTGTTAGAAGTAACTTTGCTCCTATTATTAGTGGCACTGACACAGATTTAGGAGAAAAAGACAAAGAGTTTACTTATATTTACTCAGTTACTGATGAAGAAAAAGACAAGATAAAGATTAAAGTCTTCCTGGATAATCGACTCGTAGTGCCTGATTTTGATGGAGTAGACAATAAAGAGTACAGATATGAGCTTAAAGGATTTGACTTCTTAAAATTGACACTAGGTAAGCATACTTTGAAGATTATTGCTACTGATAGCAATGGCTTGGTATCTACTAGACTAGTATCTTTCACTAGAACTGCTGCAAGAGTTGTAATGCAGCTTAAGGATCCAAGAGAAACTGACGTAATGGCAAAGAAAGTCTTAGTTATTCCTGGCTGGTTCGTGGCTCCTGGAGCTATTGGCAAAGTGGAGGTTTGTAATAATGCTTATGACAGCAATCCTACATGGGAAGATGCAACTGTTGTAACTAATGAGGGTAGAGCCTTTAACTTCTTAAACTCCTCTAAAACTGCTAGTAAATGGGGTGTAAATATAAGATTAACAATTGAAAAAGGTAAATCCACAGTTACAAGTTATATAACTTCGATAGGAGGATCAGTAGAATGATTGAATTTGTGCAAAAGCCTGTCTCAGAGATACAAGCAATTAGAGAGCTTGAGGCTTCAGGTGATTTAAAAAAACAAACTGAACATTTAGCAAATGTAATAGAAAGTAAAGCTGCAGATAGTAGCGAACTTGCAGTTGAGATGACCATGATGGTACAGCAGATGGCAATGGATCAAGCAAAAGCTATAACTGAGCTAACTACTATGATGGTAAGTATTGGAGGTATGAAATAATGGCAACTGGATTTTTTAAAGAAGACAGCATAATAGTAAATGCGTGGGTGACTATGATTTTAAGTGGTGAAAGGACACTAGACGATGTACCTGACATATGGGATTTAAGGGTAGTCGTTAAAAAAGTGTTAGATCAAAGAAAGGGGGATAAATAATGCTTAAATTTGACAGAAATTCAATGGTAGTTAAAGCGTGGGTCACTATGGTGATGACTGGAGTTTATAAGATTGACCAAGTGCCTGCTCTATTTGGAATAAGAGCAGCAGTTGAAGAAGTGATCAAAGAACTTCAAGGGGTATAAAATTGAAAATCTTAAAAGAAGGTAGATTTATATTTAATTATGGCACTAAGGCTGAGCTGGAAAAAGAAAACTTAATCCTGCTTAAGGGTGAGATTGCAATTGAATCAGATACACAGTTTATGAAAGTCGGAGATGGGAAAAGCCTATACTCCGACTTGCCTTATTTAAACAGAGGTCCAATAGGGCTCACTGGAGCTAAGGGTGAAAAAGGTGATACTGGGACTAGTCTTAGTATCAATGGCACAGTGGCAGATGAAGCCTCACTTCCTAAGAATCCTAAAGATGGTGTTGGCTACATGGTTAAAGGTGACCTTTATATTGCTAAAGATGGCAAATTTACCAATGTGGGGAGAATCAAAGGTCCTCAGGGTGATACTGGTCCACAGGGTGCCACTGGTCCTAGGGGTCCTCAAGGAATTAAGGGAGATAGAGGCCCTATCGGTCCTCAGGGCTTTAAGGGTGATAAAGGTGACACTGGAAATACAGGTCCTATCGGTCCTCAAGGTCCTCAAGGCTCAACCGGAGCTACTGGACCTAGAGGAGAAAAAGGCGATCCTTTTACCTATCAAGACTTAACAGATGAACAAAAAAAAGAAATCGCAAATCATGTAATTATCGAAGAAATCGCAAAGGCCTACGTAAAAGACGACAGGGTGACAGATAACGTAGACGACAAAGATCTTACCAAACTGGTAACTCTAACTGGGATACAAGAACTGGCAAAGAAATTAAAAGAGGATATCGGTAAGAAAGTATCCGCTGTAGAAGGCAAAAGCCTATCTACCAATGACTACACCAACGCGGCTAAGAAGAAAGTAGACGCAATACCGACCGATCCGAAGTATACCGACACAGTAACAAGAATTGCAGGCAAGACTGGAGATATAACGAAAAAAGATTTGGAAAGCCTTGGTATCGGTGGAATAGATAAACAATATCTATATGATATTTTATTTGGAGAAAGTCTTGTTACTCGTAAAGCTGGAGAATGGGCTGTAATCCATGGAAAGCCTACAAGTATTGGAGATAAAGCTTTTATGGGAAATCAATTAACAAGCGTAACAATTCCAAATAGCGTTACAGTTATTGGCATAGGTGCTTTTGCGGAAAATCAATTAACAAGTGTTACCATTCCCAACAGTGTCACAGGTATTGGAAATGGTGCATTTTTCAAAAATCAATTGACAAGTGTTACCATTCCTGACAGTGTTAAATATATTGGAGATGGTGCTTTTGCGGGAAATCAATTAAGAGAGGTAAAAATTTCAAACGAATGCCATGTAGAAGGTAGTGCTTTTGATCATGATGTAGATGTAGTTAGATATTAAAATGAGGTGTTAAATGGAAATAGAATTAAAACAATTAATCGAAGCATACGGACGCAATATTAGTCGCAGAAGGTAGAGAAGATTTAATCGAGGAATTATAACCTAACACGACATAAAAAAAAGAGGGTGACATATGGGAGAAGAAAAATGCAACGATCATGAAAAGAGAATTGCACTTTTGGAAAGAATTTCAGAAAGGCACGAAGATAATTTCAAGGATCATGATAGTAAAATTGAAAAGCTTGCGGCGGAGATATCAATCCAAAATACTAACAGTCAATTATTTCAAAAAGACTTGGATTTCATAAAAGAGCAATTAAAGAGTATGAACGCTACTTTGATAGAACTTACGGACAAACCGAAGAAAGCATACGACAAATACAAGGACACTATAATCACGATAATAATTACAGCTATTGTTACAGGAATAATAGCGAAACTCGTAAAGGGGTGATAGATTGGATTTCATATTTAAGCCTATATCGAATCAAAGACAGATAGGCCCTAAGAGGTCTCTATCGGACATACGATGGATAGTGATCCACTATACCGGGAATTATAGTCCAGGCGCTGACGCGATGGCGCACTTTAGATATCTTCAAACTGCTACGCGTTATGGTAGCGCGCACTACTACGTAGATGACAAGCAAATCATTCAAACCATAGGAGATTCTTACATTGCTTGGTCCGTAGGAGATAACCAAGGATATGGTAAGTATCTAAATGGGTGCACGAACGCGAACTCGATCTCCATTGAAATGTGTGTGAATAAAAACGCGGATCCAGATCTTGTATATAAAAACACTTTGGAATTAACTAAAAACCTTATGAAGAAGTTCGGCATACCTGCGGAAAGAGTGTGTAGACACTACGACGTATCCAGGAAAGACTGTCCTCACAATCTAAGGGCAAATAACTGGGCGCTTTGGTGGCAATTTAAAGCTGAAATAGTAAAGCCGATCGAATGGAAGATGGATCTAAGTAAGAGTAGTACTTTCGGAGGAGTGAAGAAATTGAATCAAGCTAAAATGTTTATAGGAGATAAAGAAGTAAAATCTCCAGTGGTTAAGAATGGGACTTCTTTCATATACCTGGAGAAGTCTAAAATCTATGTACCTATTAGAGAATTTTTCGAAACTCTAGGACTAAAAGTCGACTATGTAGATAAAGCGATAAGAGTAAGACTGTAAGAAGGTGAGAAGGTGAGAAAGTGGAAGAGATAACAAACTTACTGGGACAGTATTTAAGTCCGGAGATTGTCTTTCTTATCCCTTTTCTACTCTTTCTCGGTACTTTGATTAAAAAGTCGGTAAGAATTAAGGACAGCCTAATTCCTACCATACTTATAGTGGTGGCCATACCTCTTGCGATGATCTTCGCGATGGGGTCGCATGAAGTTATCACTTGGGATCAGAAAGTGGCGTGGGTGGTGACATCCATCGGACAAGGGGTCTTTGCAGGACTAAGTTCAGTGGGTATACACCAAGTCTTTAAACAGCACGCCGAGTATCGAGATCTAAGAAATTGGGATGGAGAAGTTAAAGAAAAAGAGGAGATAAATGATGAATATAAATAATATATTTTATGTAGTTCTTTCGATTGTATCAGTGCTTATAACTGGGGTACTTATCCCGTACTTAAGACATAAAGGTCTTCAAGTAAAAGCAGTGAATATCATTGAGGCGGTAGATATCGCGGTGAAAGCCGCTGAGCAAATCTACCAAGCACAAGGTCAAGGAAGACTTAAGAAAGAGTATGTACTTCATAGACTAGAAGACCAAGGAATTAAAATCAGTGAAAAAGAATTGGACGACATGATTGAAGCTAGTGTGCTTGAATTGAACAATTGGAAAAAAGAATTACAAAAGCCTGGGGAATAATCCTCAGGCTTATTTTTTTGTTAATTATGTAATAAAAAAGTATTAACAAAGAAAAAACAAAATATCGACTAATTAAATATTGGGTTCTAATAGCCAACTTATAGCCAACTTTTTGAGAAAAAAACCGCTGAAACATTGGAATTTCAGCGGTTTTTGAGTCTATGGGGTGGATAGTGGGATTCGAACCCACGACCTCAAGAGCCACAATCTTGCGCCCTAACCAACTAGGCCATACCCACCATATGACAACATATAAAATTTTAACATCGATTAAATATATTGTCAACACTTTTAATAAGTTAATTAATAAAATTTATACGTTAAATCTAAATAGAATTACGTCCCCGTCTTGCACTACGTAGTCCTTGCCTTCGCTTCGTACGAGGCCGTGTTCTTTTGCGGCGTTCATAGATCCTGATTTAACTAAATCGTCATAACTTACGGTTTCTGCTCTTATAAATCCTCTTTCAAAATCTGTGTGAATTTTACCTGCTGCTTGAGGAGCCTTGGTACCTTTTTTGATAGTCCATGCTCTTGTTTCCATAGGTCCTGAAGTTAAATAAGAAATTAAACCGAGTAGACTGTATGAAGCTCTTATAAGTTTATCAAGTCCTGATGATTTAAGTCCAAGTTCTTCTAAGAAGAGTTCTTTTTCATCATCGTCTAGAGTTTGAATTTGTGATTCAATTTCACATGAGATTACAACTACATCGGAACCTTCTTTTGCGGCATATTCTCTAACATCGGCTACCATTTTGTTACTTGCGCCATCGTCTGAAATATCATCTTCAGAAACATTTGCAACGTAAATTATTGGTTTAGATGATAGAAGTTGGTAAGATTTTAAAATTTTGCTTTCTTCTTCTGAAAGGTCAAGAGATCTAGCAGCTTTTCCTTGTTCCAAAACTTCTTTAGTCTTTTTTAAGATTTCTACTTCAAGTGCCAATGATTTATCAGCCTTAGCTTGTTTTTCAACTCTTGAAAGTCTCTTTTCAACTAGCTCCAAATCTGAAAAGATTAGTTCTAGATTTATATTTTCAATATCACGTAGTGGATTTACAGAACCATCAACGTGGATGATATTGCTATCTTCGAAACATCTTACAACTTGAACGATGGAATCTACTTCACGAATATTTGCAAGGAATTGGTTACCTAGACCTTCACCCTTGCTAGCGCCTTTTACCAATCCTGCTATATCAAAAAATTCTATGGTTGCCGGTAGAATTCTCTCTGAATTATTAATTTTAGATAAAACTTCTAATCTTTCATCTGGCACTGCTACCACACCGATATTTGGTTCAATAGTTGCAAATGGATAGTTTGCAGCTTCTGCACCGGCTTTGGTAAGTGCATTAAAAAGTGTAGACTTGCCTACGTTTGGAAGTCCAACTATTCCTAATTTCATAAATATCTCCTCACTTTACCTGTTAATTATATCATAGAATTTATG
>CAMYEJ010000009.1 GCA_947254665.1 uncultured Peptoniphilus sp. | reverse complement strand
GCAGTATCAAAAACTACATTGTAATGAGCACGGTTGTAACGATATTCCAATATGAAGTTCTCGGCATTTTCTGGAACTTGCATAATAATTGATTCTCTTTCAGGAACAAAGCCCTTTCGATTTGGATCACTTTTAGGCAAAGGACTTACTTCCATGGTAGATCCGGTATTACCATTTTGAGTGGTAATAAGCTCTCCAGTCTCTCCAACACTTCCGTCTGGATTTGTATATTTAGTAAAGTCTTCTAAGGCTTGGAAGACGTGTTTGATTTTTATTTGACTGCTTTTAGCAGTGTATCTAAACTCTTGCTCATCAGAATATCTTAATCCGTTAGCATCATTTCCTGTTTTATTTTTTCCATCTGCAGCATTTTTTACAGTATTGTAATTAATTGTAAAATTATCTTGTGGTTCGTCATAACCAGCAAGTTTTGGCATATTAATAGTCTTATCGACCTTTTTTTGTTCATCTGCTGTGGCCGCTGCACCTACACTTGCAATATATGGTTGGTAGTCAACATAATACTTTTCGCCTCTTTGTACCTTAAAATCAGTACGCAGTGTATAGATAGCTGGCTGTTCTGGATTTTTTATTAGATCCTCAGCCTTCTTGCCTGCTTCTGGTTTTGCAACCTTAACAGGTACCTTCTTGTTGACTATCTTTGGCTGGTCATTTGATAAATCATCATAATTAACCTTGGCAAGTACATCAAGTGGTAGCGACGTCAGTATCATGACTATCGCTAAAAATAATGTCAACGCTCTTTTGCTTCTCTCTCTTAATCGTTCCATACTTTTCTCCTTTTCTACTAGAATAAGCTCTTTTATCCAGATACTAGATCCGATAGATTATTTATATTATTAAACTTGATAATTTTGTAGATAGTTGATTTATGTACAAATATCCTAGTTTATCAGTTTACATATAGTATTATTATATCACATGTTATCAATATATATAATATCAATGTATTTAAATCTTTTGATTTTTACTAATTTTTCACATATGTTTTTTTAATTTTTAAATAAAAAATAGTTAACCTTTTAAAATTAACTAAAGATTAACTATTTTTAGTGCTTTTGATGCGTAAAATGTAAATGTTCCTATGAGCAGTAGTGTCCCTTCTTCGGACCTCACTTCCGCTTCTACTACATAGGTGGTTGTACCTTTGTGAATGTATCTTGTGTGGGTGTAAAGTGGTCCTCCGTTTATATTTCCAACGAAGTTGACATTTGATTGCATGGTCACTGCGGTTTTGCCATCGTCTATCATGAGTAGTCCCGCAGCTGTGTCCGCTAAGGTGAAGAGGACTCCGCCATGGTACATCCCAAAGGCGTTTAGATGTTTCTTGTCCCCTTCCATCTTGAGCCTGTAGTCGTCGCCTTCTCTTCCTAGATAGGTGATGTTATTTTCTTCGATAAATGGCCCTGTCAGTTCTTTTGCTAAGAGTTTCTTGTCTTTCAATATTTGTTCTCCCAAAAATTTAGCTGTATCTTTTTTCTATCCACTAGGCTCGATGCGGTGATGCCAAGGAGCCTTAGTCTTTCTCTATTTCCGAGTTTTTCGTAGAGTTCTTCTGCGATATTTTTTATATCTTCGTACTTTTCTACGCTTTCCAAAAATGTTTTGGAGATGGTATGAATTTTAAATTTATCCGTCTTTATTTTAATTGTGATGGTCATGGCGGACTTGTCTATCCGTTTTAAATCTTCCGAGAGTTCTTTTGAGAATCTGTCAATATATTCGTAGAGGATTTTCTCATCTCCCGTCGGTGTAAATGTCCTCTCAACTCCGATGGATTTCCTCTTTCTGTCGCCTTTTACTTCTCTTCTGTCGATGCCTCTTATTCTGTCGTAGAGTTCGTGTCCCATCTTGTTAAATTCCAAGGTCATGTACTCACGGCTTAGACTCATTAAATCCTTGACATTATTTATTCCAAGCTCTCTTAGTCTATCTTCTGAGACTTTTCCAATGCCATGGACTTTTGAAATGTCCAGGTCGTATAAAATCTCCGGCACCATGTCTTCGTTGATCTCCATAAATCCGTCTGGTTTGTTCCAATCCGATGCGATTTTCGCAAGAAATTTGTTGTAGGAGAGTCCTACTGAGATGGTGAGACCCGTCTTTTCTTTGACTTCTGATTTTATCTTCATTGCAAGTTCTCTTCCGTATTCTGTGCCAGTTATATCTAGGTATGCTTCGTCGATGGAGACCTGTTCTATTACTTTTGCGTAGGTTTTTAAAATGGAGAATACTTCGATGCTTTTTTCTTTGTAGCGATACATCCTCCCCGGCACGATGATGACTTGTGGGCAGAGTCTTCTCACCATAAAAATGGGCATGGCGGAATGGAGTCCAAACTTTCTTGCTTCATAATTTGCGGTGGTTATGACTCCTCTTCTGCTTCTACCTCCAACTACTACTGGTTTTCCTTTTAAATTTGGATTGTCTAATTCTTCAACAGATGCGTAAAATGCATCTATATCTACGTGCAGTATCATTTCCACACTAAGTTTCTAAATCCTTCTTCTCTCACGTTAGAGTTGATCAAGTATCTATTGGCGGTCAGTTCCATCATGTACTTGTCATCTCTATATGAGTCGGAGTAGGATCTGGAATTGTCGTAGTCGATGGCTTCATTTATATTTTCTAAATAGGATTCTATGCGTGCTACCTTTTCTTCTCTGCGGTTGTTGTTTCCTATGAGTTCGTTTAATCTGCCGAGACGGGTCCCGATTACAAAGTCAAAGCCGAGGTTGTCCCCGACTTTTTTCATGTAATTTTCGTAGGATGCGCTGACTAGTAGCAGCTCAAATCCATCTTTTTTTAATTCTTCTAATTCTTCAAGTGCGTCTTTGTAGTAGTATTTTGGCAAGGCTTCATTTACAAATTCATCTATGTCTTCTTCTGTTAAATAGTCAAAGATTTTTGCCAATTTATTCTTGGTAGGATTGAAATCTCCGGTGAACTTGTACCCAATAAAGCTAAGTCCGATGGATATTCCTTGTAGAATGAAGCGTGCTCCCATCTTCTTTCCATAGGTCTGCCATAAAATCTTTATAGAATCTCTGTCGGTTATAGTCTTATCGAAGTCGAAGATTGCGAATTTTTTCATTCTTCCTCCAATTTTTCTAGGAAGTCTTCGTAGTTTAGTTTGCCTACGAATCTATGTTTTTCTTGTCCATCCTTTAAAATTACAGTGGTTGGATAAGATTTGATATCTTTTTCTTTTCTATACATTTCTTCGTCTGATAGGTCCATGTAGTAGGATTTGAAATCAAATTCCTTGTGGGCATCGGATACCATGTCTATGGCTCCTTCACAGTGAACGCAGTCTCTACTTCCGTAGATGATTACTCCGTCTGTAAGTTCTTGTAGGTCGTCCATGTTAAGTACAGATGTACCAGTCTTGTTGATCTTGTCCATTCTTCTGATATTTTCGTGTTCCATTCTTGATCCGTACATGTCGATATATTGTCTATAATCATCTTCTTTGATTCCTTCTACTCCGTCAAAACATGGAGTTAAGAAGTCGATTGGAGTCTTTAGAAGTTCTATCTTTTCTTGGAATTTGTAGTATTCATCATAGATCAATATAATTCCAAGGTCATTTAAAACTAGCACCACTTTATCTTCCACGTTTAACACTTGGGCTCTGTTCTTCACATTGAAGGCGTAGTCGTTTATGCCTTCTATAAGTCCCATGGTCTTGAAGTTGATTGTGTTGTAGGCAATCTTTGTGATTGGATTTATTTCTAGTACTGTCAAATTGTCCTTTGCGATTATTCTAAGGTGACCTGCTCCTTTTTGTCCTTCAGCAATCATGCGAGCATCTATGATTTCTTTTACTCCAAGTTCTAGAGCTGTAACTTCGTAGAGTGGATTTAAACTTTCGTCATAGATTGCCACAAATTCTGATGATCCTATAAGGATGTTGCCCGGTGCAAATCTCATATCCCCTTGTCTTGAATATATATTTTCTTTCAAAACTTGGATTGAGTTTACATCAAATTTAAATGTACGCACTAGGTCGGTTCCCTTGTACATTTGGAAAAATCTAGTCTTGACTATGAAGTAATCTTCTGAGAAGTCGATTACATTTCCCTTAAATTCTAATTTTTCTTTGCCGTGGTAGGTGTCTTTGTAGACGTAATTTGGTCCGGATTTTTTCCAGAATGAACCTTTCTTTATTTTATTTAATTTACCTTCGTTGTATTCATATAGATAGTTTGAACTTGAGATTAAAAGGCGCATTTTCTAAGCTCCTTTCCTACACTTATGGCAGCTTGTGCTCCAGTTGCTTGAGCTGTTACAAGTTGTCCAAAGGATCCTTCAATACAGTCGCCACAGGCATATACCTTGTCCACTGATGTCTTTAGATTCTTGTCCACATAGATGTATCCGTATTCGTCTTTTTTAACTTCGTCAAAGATTTCTGTTTCTGGTGTAAATCCGATGTATATAAATGTTCCTTCTGTGTCGAATTCTACTTCTTTTCCATCTTTTTGGTATACGAGTTTGTCCCTATATACATCTGTAACTTTTGCGTTGAATTCAAATTTTATATTTTCTATGTTCTTTGCCATTTCATAGGTGGTGTGATCGCAGCTTGGTGCATCCAAATCAGAGAAAATAGTTACGTCCTTGGCAATGTTTGATAGGTAGATTGCAGAGTCCACTCCGTTATTTCCCGCTCCTATGACACTTATTGATTTGCCTTTGAAATTGCTTCCGTCGCATAGTGCACAGAATGATGTATTGTCAAAGTTGTGAATTTCAATTCCTGAGCTAAGTCTCTTTGTTCCTGTGGCTATGATTAAGTAGTCTGAGACGATTTCTCTTCTCTTGGTGGAGATTTTAAATTTGTCTTCTTCTCTTTCAATATTTGTTACTGAGCCTCTGATAAATTTACCATCATATAGGTCAATTTGACTTCTTAGGCACATGATATACTCTCTTCCAGAAATATCTACGATTCCTGGGTAGTTCTTGATGGATATGGCTTCTAGGATATTTCCACCGTATTCGTTCTTTTCGATTATTACGTGGTCGATGCCTGCTCTTAATAGGTATAGAGAGGCGGTTAGTCCTGCTGGACCTCCTCCGACAATACATACTCTAGTTTTCAAGTTCTAAAATCTCCTTTACTGTTGGTTCTAATTCTTTGATAAATATATCGTCTCCAAATCCATGGTCCATGTTTTCTGCGTTGGTCATATCAAATGGTAGTTTGGATATATTTTCTACCTTGTGTTTCTTTGCGATTTCATCTATGTTTGATTCGCCGAAGATGTAGTGCTTTTCCATGCAGGATGGGCATACGAAGTAGCTCATGTTTTCTACAAGTGAAAGCACCTTTATGTTCATAAGTTTAGCCATGTTTATAGATTTTTCTACGATTTGTCCTACCAATTGTTGTGGGGTTGAGACTATGACCACTCCATCGAGTGGAAGTGATTGGAATACTGTAAGTGCTACGTCTCCTGTTCCCGGTGGCATGTCCACAAGTAGGTAGTCCAAATCTCCCCATCTTACATCTTTAAAAAATTGGTTTATTGCTTGACCGACGATTGGTCCTCTCCATAGTACTGGTTGGGTTGGATCTCCTAGAATTAAATTTACAGAGATTACTTTTACTCCTGCGTTAGATTCTTTTGGTAGGATTTCTTGTCCATTTGAAAGTGCCATCTCTTCCATGCCAAATGCTTTTGGAATGGATGGTCCTGTTATATCAGCATCTAGGATGCCGACTTTCTTTCCTCTTCTAGTGAGTTCTGCTGCAATGGCTGTAGTAACTGTAGATTTACCCACACCTCCCTTGCCTGAGACAACTCCAACTACATGAGCGATATTACTGTGTTCGTTTTGTTTAAATTTTTCAATCATTTTCTTACCTCTATTACTTTAAATTCTCCAAATATATTTTCTAAATATATGTAATTATATTTTTCTTTATTTATTTCTCTGTAGTCTTGGAAATGAATTCCATCCTCTGAAACCATGATTTTCTTTACATATTCCCTTTTAAGTTCGCCGCCATTTTCTATTTCGCATGTAAACTTACCATCTTTAAATTCGCTTTTGAAATCGAATCTCTGATTTGAAAAATATGTAGCATCTTCTAAATACTCTCTTGCAACGGAGCAGGAATATTCAGATATGTCTCCATGAATATAATTTCTTTTCAAGATGGATGCAGCTTTTGCAGTGGAGCCTGAACCGCCGAATATATCTAGCACAGTCATGCCTTCTTCTGTCGTTGATTCGATGATTCTCCTTAGAAGTTCAAAAGGTTTTTGACTCGGGTACTTCACCCTTTCAGATGATGTCCGTCCTACCATGTCTATGTTCCACACGTCCTTCATGTTTACTATTGTGTAGTAGCCAAGATGGTCTTTGTATTCCTCTACGCCTTTGAATTTATATGGCTTAAAATCTCGATTATATGATTTTTCTTTCAGTGGTTTGAAGATTTTTTGCCTGTGATCCTTGGAGTAGAATAGAATATTGTCATGCTTTTTGGAGAAAGATTTCTTCCCGGCGCCGCCACTTTTGTAGGACCAGATGATTTCATTTACAAAATTATTTTCACCAAATACCTTGTCCATTATGAGTTTTAACTCCGACGATGTTCTATAATCCACATGAAGGAAGATGGAGCCAGTTTCTTTTAAAATGTCTTTAAGTCCCGTAAGAATCTCATACATCCAAAGTAAGAATTCATCCTTGTCCAAGTTGTCCTCATAACAATCCTTGTAGATCTTCTCATCTCCGGCATCAATTTCTATTCCAAAGGTCTTGCCTGTGTTAAATGGTGGGTCAATATAGATTAGATCCACGAGAATTTTATTTTCTTTTAGAAAATTTATGGTTTCAAAACCATCTGCAAGGACGACTAAGTTTTTTGGATTGCCATCTAGAATTTTTTTAATTTTTTTATTATTTTTTAAATTTCTCTCGGCGTTATTTTTTATTAGAGAGCCGTCGTCTCTTAAAATATCCGAAAGTGTAATTCTATGACTCATGAGTTAATTATATCATTTATTCACAATTCTTGAAAATGTTTCTAGTATTTAGTAGAATAATTATGGTGATATTATGAAAATTGAATTTGATAAAGGGGTAAAAGAATACCTTTTAAAAAAAGATATGAAGTCTTTCCATATTGATCACGGTCTTCAAGGTTGCTGCGGCGTGTCCGGTATCTGCGAACTTGAAGTTACAAAAGGCGTTCCAGATACTGGTAGCTACAGAATGTTTCAAGTGGACGGATTCGACATATATGTAAACAATATGCTTAAATTTAAAGATGACACTATGAAGATAGTGTTCTCCAGCTTTTTATTTTCAAAAAAATTAGCTGTAGACGGTTATGACTACAGCGAATAGTTCCTATTTTTACTTTTAGGAGCTTTTTTTATAATTTTTAATCTATTCCCTCTACATTCTACCAAGTTGTATTGGGAATTTCTTCTTTTGCCATTGGACCAAAATTTTTCCATTGGCACTTTTTCTATATAATCTAAGATTGCACAGAGGGTGACTCCATGAGTTACTATGAGCACGTTTTTATAATCCTTATAAAATATGCATTCGTTAAAGAATCTATCCACCCTTTCCATGAGGTCGTAGAGATCTTCTCCGCTTGGATTTCTGAAATCTTGAGGCTCTTTGAAGTAGGTGTCTATGGATTTTCTGTGTTCTCTTCTGATTCTCTCAAGACTTTTTCCACTCCACATGCCTACGTCTATCTCTCTAAGGAGTGGAGTTTTTTCTATTTCAGCTTCATCTCCTACGATTAGCCTCGCACTGTGGTAGGCTCTATAAAGATCCGATGAAAATACCTTATCGAATTTTATTTTATATTTTCTTAAACTCAGGGCAAGTTCGATGCCTTCTTCTGTTAGTGGCGAATCAAGATGTCCCTGGTTGATTGCCAATGTGTTCCAAAGTGTTTTTGAATGTCTCGTTATATATAGTTTCATGTCAAAAGGATATCCTTGTTTACTTGGGTGTAGAAGAGTTTCTTCACTTCTGCTGGGTCCTTTGTGATTGCTAATATCCACATTAGTTTTACCACACAGGACTCTACCACCATGTCATAGGCTTCGATTACTCCACCAGTTTTTAGGAATTTATATCCAACTTCGTAGGTCTTTGCATCTGAGCCTTCTAGCATTACTTGGGTGGATAGGACTACAACTTTGTCCTTGTGTTTAGATAGCTCTTCTAAGAAATTTCTTCTAGATTCGAATGGAATTCCTCCTACACCGTAGGTTTCTAGTACTACCGCGTCATAGAACTTAAAGATATAGTTTAAAATATCCGGCTCCATTCCCGGAGTTAATTTAAGTAAAAACACTTTTGGATTTAGTTCATTGTAGAAGGTTGGCGCGCAGGTATCTTTTCTCTCGTCAACATATCTAAATATTCTCGGTCCATCTATAAATGCCGCCACAGGATAGTTTATAGAATCAAAGGCGGAATAAGATTTAGATCTTAGTTTTTTCGCCCTTGTGCCTATGATTGCCTTGCCATCAAAGACCACATAGACTCCTCTCACATCGTCTTGGGATGCAAATCTAATTGCGTCCATAAGATTTTTAACTCCATCGGTTATGGAATCTGTAATAGGTTTTTGTGAGCCAGTTAGGACTATTGGCTTGTTGAAGTTTTGAATTAAATAGGATAATGCGGCGGAAGTGTAAGCCATTGTGTCTGTACCGTGGGTTATTACATATCCGTCGTAGCCATCGTTTTTTCTAATTTCTTCTGCGATTTGAAGCCAGTGCTCCGGCTCAATATTTGTAGAATCTATATTTAAAATCTGTTTTACTTCTACATCAGCAAACTCTTTTACATCTGGAACATAGGATAGAAGTTCTTCTGCAGTTGTACCTGGACTTAGTCCATCTTCAGTAGCAACGGAGGCGATGGTGCCCCCGGTTGCTAGTAAAAGTATTTTTTTCATAGTTTTTTTCTGATTTCTTCTATTCTATTTTCTACTTGTGCCTTCATTTCTTCGTACTTAACGAGTTTGTCTTTTTCTTCTTGAACTACGCTTTCTGGTGCTTTTTTAACGAATCCTTCGTTTGCAAGTTTCTTAGTTGCTCTTGTGATTTCTGAGGTAAGTTTTTCGCTTTCTTTTTCGAGTCTTTCTAATTCTTCTGCGTAGTTTATAAGCTCACTCATAGGTAGCATAAGCTCTGCCCTATCTAGTACGATTGATACGCTATCTTCGATCTTTTCTTCTGTGAAGATGAGTTCAGTTCCAAATCCTAAAGTAAGGAGAGTTTCTCTTCCAAGTTCAAAGGTCTTCTTGATTTCTACATCTTCAGTCTTTACGAAGAGTTCTGATTTCTTGCTATTAGGTACGTCTAGTTCGCTTCTTGCGTTTCTGATCTTTCTTATAACATCTTTTAGATATTCAACTCTGTCAAAGTCTTCTTTGAAGATTAATTTTTTATCCACCACTGGGAAATCTTCTACGATTATAGCCTTTTCTACTCCTGGTAGGTGAGAATATATTTCTTCAGTGATAAATGGCATAAATGGATGAAGTAGTTTCAAGATATCTTTTAGAACTTTTAGAAGTACTTCTTTGGCTGCAGTCTTAGATGGAGAGTCTTCGCCATAAAGTCTTGGCTTAACCATTTCGATGTACCAGTCGCAGTATTCGTTCCAGATAAAGTCGTAGATTTCGTTTGCTGCTAGTCCGATTTCATATTTATCCAAGTGGGTGGTCACTTCTTCTATGGTTTCTTGAAGTTTGGTTAGAATCCATTTATCTTCTTCAGTAAATGCATTTACCACGAGCACTTTTTCTGCATCGCTATCTTCTAGGTTCATTAGCACAAATCTAGATGCGTTCCAAAGTTTATTGGCGAAGTTTCTGTTTGCTTCTACTCTTTCGTAGTAGAATCTCATATCGTTTCCTGGACTATTTCCAGTTACGAGTGTAAATCTAAGTGCATCGGCACCGTATTTATCTATTACTTCTAGTGGGTCGATTCCGTTTCCAAGTGACTTACTCATCTTTCTTCCTTGGGAGTCATTTACAAGTCCCGTGAAAAGTACGTCCTTAAATGGAACTTCTCCCATTTGTTCTAGAGAACTAAAGATCATTCTTGAAACCCAGAAGAAGATTATATCGTAGCCTGTGATTAGCACGTCCGTTGGGAAGAAATAATCTAGATCCTCAGTCTTATCCGGCCAACCAAGGGTTGAGAATGGCCATAGTGCTGATGAGAACCATGTATCCAATGTGTCTTCATCGTGTTTTATGGTTAGTCCTTTATATTTTTCATCTAGGGATGGATCGGTACGACTAACGATGGTTTCACCAGTTTCTTCCACATAGTAAACAGGAAGTCTATGTCCCCACCAAAGTTGTCTTGAGATACACCAGTCCCTTATATTTTCAAGCCAGTTTACATATACTTTTGCAAATCTCTCTGGGATAAAGTTCACTTCGCCCCTCTTGTATGCTTCTAGTGCAGGCTTTGCAAGTGGTTCCATCTTAACGAACCATTGTTTAGAAATAAGTGGTTCTATTGTTGTCTTACATCTTTCGCAAACTCCAACTGCGTGGTCGTGTTTTTCTTCCTTTGAAAAGTATCCAAGTTCTTTGAAGTCTTCGATGATTTTCTTTCTCGCTTCTTTTATGGTTAGTCCACAGTACTTGCCAGCTAGTTCATTTAAATGTCCGTCGTCGGTGAAAATTTTCTTTTGTCCGAGATTATGTCTTTCTCCAACTTCGAAGTCATTTACATCGTGGGATGGTGTGATCTTAACGGCACCACTTCCGAAGTCAAGTTCTACATAGTCGTCTTCTATAATAGGAATTTCTATTCCATCTAGAATAGGCACGCGAACCTTCTTGCCAACTAGACCGAAGTATCTTTTATCCTTAGGATTTACTGCAACTGCTAAGTCTCCAGGAATTGTTTCTGGTCTTGTAGTAGCGATTTCTACGAATCCATCTCCATCCACGAATGGATATTTGAAGTACCAAATTGAACCTTCTATATCTTCGTGTTCAACTTCTGTATCGGAGATAGCTGTTTTACAAGATGGACACCAGTTTATAATTCTGTCTCCTCTGTATATTAATCCCTTTTCGTAAAGTCTTATAAATACTTCTTCAACCGCCTTTGAAAGATGTTCGTCCAAGGTGAAGCTATCTCTAGTCCAGTCGCAGGAAACTCCAAGTTTTTTAAGTTGGTTCTTGATATTTCCGCCATACTTGTGAGTCCAGTCCCAAGCTTCTTCCAAGAATCCTTCCCTACCGATCATCTCCTTGGTCTTGCCTTCTTTTTTCATCTTTTCTACAACTTTTGCTTCTGTGGAGATGGATGCGTGGTCTGTGCCAGGTACCCAAAGGGCACTGTAACCTTGCATTCTCTTTGTACGAATTAAAATATCTTGTAAAGTGTTATTAAGTGCGTGACCCATGTGTAGGTTTCCCGTTACATTTGGTGGTGGCATCATAATTGTAAATGGTTTTTTATTCTTATCTATTTCCGGTGTAAAGTATCCACCCTTCATCCAAAAATCATAGAGTCTATCTTCAAATGATTTCGGATCATATGTTTTATCTAAGCTCTTCATAAATCCTCCTCGTAAATATTTTTTGATTGATATAAAAAATACCGCATTCTTCATCATAAGGACGAAGGACGCGGTACCACCTTAATTCCCGTTGCCGGGCTCTCAAAGATTATATCGTAATCAACGTGTGAAATTAACTTTGCAACCTTCAAAACTTCATCTTGAAATCTCTCACCATCCGATTTCTCTCTAAAAAGAATCCATCTCTACTCCTCAAAGCCTATCATCTATTATATTATGTTTTATTATATCACAAATTTTTTCGTTTTAAATAAGTTTTTCAAGTTCATCAACTATACTTCCTATATAGGAGATAGTATTTTTAAGGGCAGCGTCTGTGCTTATGTCCACTCCGCCAAGTTTTGCAAGGTCTTCGATCTTTAGAGTGCCACCTGCTTTAAGGGCTTCGATCCAGTTCTTCGCTCCATCTTCTTTTTCGTAGATATTGTTTGCTGCGTTGGTTGAGATGGTAAGCCCTGCAGAATATGTGTAGGAATATAGTCCCATGAAGTAGTGAGGTTGTCTCATCCAAGTGAGTTCTGCTCCCTTATCCATAACTATTTCGTCTCCCCAGAATTTCTTAAGGGTGTTAAGTTTTAATTCTGATAGTATATCTGCGTTTATAGGTTCTCCCTTGTCAACTAGGTAGTAGACTTCTCTTTGGTAGTGAGCTTCTAGTAAGTGGGTTACGAAGTTGTGAAAGTAGGTATTTGTAATCATGTTTGCAAGAATATATCTTCTAAATCTTTCGTCTTTTGTGTTCTTTAAAAGATATTTTGAAAGCAAGATTTCGTTGCAAGTTGAAGGTGATTCTATAAAGTATAGGGATGGTTCTTCTTCAAGTGCCTTATTATTTTCTTGGGCATAGTGGAAGTGAACTCCGTGGCCAATTTCATGTACCAATGTGTATAGTTCTGCAAATTCTCTCGTCCATGATAGAAGGATGTAGGAGCCTTTTTTGTATGGGCTTGAACAGAATCCTCCAGTTGATTTGCCGACATTTGATGCGAAGTCAACCCATCTATCTGTCTTTGCACTCATGGCAACCTTTAAGTATTCATCTCCCATTACAGATAGGGCTTCTTCAACGTACTTCCAGGATTCTTCTTCAGAGATTTCTTTGCTAAATTCCTTGTCAATTGGAAGTTTTAAATCTGCAAAGTGCATTTCTTCGATTCCGTAGAATTTTTGAACTAATTTTGCAAATTTTCTCATGATTGGAGCAAGGTCTTCCATGATTACATCTATTTGTCTATCATATAGTTCTCTCTTTACATCTTGTGCAAATAGATGGTAATCGATTAGAGATTCAAATCCACACATAGTAGCCTTGGTCTTTTCAATATTTAGATACATTTCGTAGAGACTTGCAGTTGTGTTTTTATAATTTTCTAGAGTCTTAGAAAAAGATTCAAATGCAGCTCTACGCACATTTAAATCTTCGTGGTATTGGTAGAAGTTTTCGAAGAGAACGTATGAATTTTCATAGGTCTTTCCATCCACTTCGAAACTGTCAAACTTCATATCAGCAAGTTTTGAAATTTCGTAGGTATTGTAAGGTCCATTTAGTGCATAGGAAAGTGATGCGAATACCTTGGATTCTTCGTCTGAAAGCACGTGACCCTTCATTCTCAAAATACTATCTAGGAATACATGGTAATCTTCGTAAGTTTTTTTGTAATCGTCTATTAATTTTTCATCCAGTGATAGGATTAAATTTTCAACGAAGCTTATCTTTTCAAAGATTGGAGAAAAACTCATCTCTATATTGTTTGCGAAGTTGACATTGTCGGTATCTGTCATATCTGTTGTGGAAATAAGTTCTGCATATGTGCTAAGTCTAGATACTTTGATCATAAGTTCTTCGTATAGATCTAGGAAGTTTTTAAGTTCTTCATTGGTCTTTAAATTTTTAAGTTCCGCCATCTTGTCTGCTATATCTGTTGCAGATTTTATATCGGATTTTACTGCGTCTCTATCCTTGTAGAGTCTGGTAATATCCCATTTTAATTCTTCTTTAACTTCACTTCTTAGTGGTAATTTCATAGCTGTACAAATCCTACCTTTCTTCTAACTTTTTTCATGGTGCGTTCAGCCAGTCTTTCTGCTTTTTCGTCGCCTGCTTTTAATATTTCTTCTAAATATGTCTTATCTTGTCTGATTTCTTTAAATCTAGTTCTAACAGGTTTAAGTCCGTCAACTACTAGTTCTGCTAGTTCTTCTTTAAATACTCCGTAGCCCACTCCTTCGTACTTCTTCACGATTTCATCTGGAGTTAAATCTGCAAATACTGAGTAGATATCGATTAAATTTTTAAGTCCAGGTTGATCGTCTGTGTATTTTATGATTCCAATGGAGTCTGTCACTGCACGTTTAATCTTTCTTTCTGTTGCCTTGTCATCTTCAATTATATAGATGCTTGCATTTTCATCTGGGTCAGATTTACTCATCTTGGCAGTTGGGTCTTGAAGTGACATGATTCTTGCTCCTTTTTTAGCTCTCATCATCTCTGGAATGACAAAAGTTTCTGAGTATCTGGAGTTAAATCTCTCTGCAACATCACGAGTAAGTTCTATGTGTTGAGTTTGGTCATCTCCTACTGGTACAAAGTTTGTGCCATATAGAAGAATGTCCGCTGCCATTAGCACAGGATAGAATAATAGTCCTGCGTTTAATTCCTTTTGTTTTGCAGCCTTGTCCTTGTACTGAGTCATCCTTTGAAGTTGACCAAGTCCTGTAATAGTTCCTAGAATCCATGATAGTTCCGCGTGTTGTTTAACATGGGATTGGATGTATAGAATTGATTTTTCTGGGTCAAGTCCCGCCGCTAAGTATAGGGACGCTAGATCTAGACTAGTCGCCCTTAAGTCCTTTGGAACTTGTGGCACAGTTATTGCGTGCATGTCAACTATACAGTAAAGACAATTGTATTCGTCTTGTAACTTAGAGAAATTTTTGAGGGCACCGATGTAGTTACCTAGAGTTAGATTACCTGAAGGTTGGATGCCTGAATATACGATTTTTTTATCCATTTTATCACCTACTAATTAAATCATTCATCGTTTCGTTTACGTCTTTTATAAGTTTATCTTCGTCAATATTTACAAATTTTCTATCGTCTAGCACGATTTTTCCATCGATTATAACCGTCTTTATGTCCTCGCTGGATGCAGAGTAACAAAGAGCAGATATAAGGTTGTTCTTCGGAGCAAAGTTTAGAGAATTTAAATCGAAGATGGAAATATCTGCGAGCCTTCCCTCTTCAATGGCTCCTGCATTTATATTTAGAGCCTCTGCTCCGTTTATAGTCGCCATTCGCAAAACTTCTATCGCCTTCACAGCCTTTGGATCCATTTCCACAGCCTTGTTTACAATGGATGCGATATGAATCTCTTCAAGCATATTTTGGTTGTTGTTTGAAGAAGAACCATCTGTGCCAAGACAAACTTTAAGACCATTTGCTAAAAGTTTCTTAACTGGAGTAAATCCACTTGCAAGTTTAAGATTGGAGCTTGGATTGTAGACTGGATAGAATTCTTTGTCCTTTACAATTTCGATTTCCTCGTCTGTAATGTGTACGCAGTGAGCAGCAACCGTTGGAAGCTCAAGAAGTCCTACAGAATTTACGTACTCAATAGGAGTCATCTTGTATTTTTCAAGAGAGTCTCTAACTTCCGTCTGCGTTTCACTTAGGTGGATATTGATTCTACCGCCGTAATCTTTTGCAACTTCAATAACTTCTTTTAAATATTCTGTGGAACTTGTGTAGATTGCGTGAGGTCCTGGGAAAAGCGTAACCCTGCCATCTAATGCTCCATTATATTTCTCGTAGCCTTCCTTATGCTCCCTAATGGAGATGGAGCCGTCTTCAACGTCCATCATGCCCCTGGTAATAGCACCTCTCATGCCTATCTTTTCCATCGCGCGATATACAGGCTCGATTGGAAAGTACATGTCACAAAAAGTGGTGGCACCGGATTTAATCATCTCTGCCATACTCATAAGAGAACCGATGTATACGTCCTCTGGATTTAATTTCGCCTCAATGGGCCAGATCTTTTCGCCAAGCCATTCCATCAGTTCCATATCATCAGCATAATTTCTAAAAAGACTCATGCCAAGATGGGTGTGAGCATTTACAAAACCTGGCACAGCCAACTTATTTTCTCCATCTAGGACTTGGCCATCTTCTATATTTAAGTTTTCGCCAATCTTTTTAATAAACTTTCCATCTATGTAGATGTCCTGGTGCTCAAGAATTTTCCCACCGATTACATCTAGCACTGAAATATTTTTAATTAACATAATCGCTCCTAATAATTTATTACTATCTTAATATTATAACTAATATAATAATTTTTATAAAGTTTATTGAAAAATTTATCCTATAGACTTTACAATTTTTCCAATGTCTTATATAATGTTAGAGGCATAAATTTTCGCGGCGAAAATTAATTATGTGGAGGCAATAACATTGGCAAAAATGATGGGACCTAGATTCAAAGAATCTAGAAGACTAGGATTAAATGTATGTGGTCACCCAAAAGCAAATAAGAGAATGACTAAGGGAACCGCAAGATCCGACAAGAAATTAACAGAATACGGAAAACAACTTTTAGAAAAACAAAGACTAAGAGCATACTATGGCGTACTTGAAAAACAATTCGTAAATCTTTTCAAAGAAGCTAAAAAAGCACCTGAACAAACAGGTACAGCTCTAGTTCAATTCCTTGAAATGAGACTTGACAACCTTGCTTACAGAATGGGATTTGCAAGTTCTATTAGACAAGCAAGACAAATGGTTTCTCATGGACATGTGCATGTAAATGGAAAGAAACTTAACATTCCATCTTACAGATGCAAACCAGGAGATGTGATTTCACTTTCTCCAAGAGGAATGAAAGCGAATATGTTCAAAGAAAACTTTGAAACTAACTTCGTAACAAGTTACCCATACATTTCAAAGGATAAAAACTTCAAGGCAACACTTACAAGTGTACCAGGTAGAGAAGATATTCCTATCGAAATTGAAGACCAACTAATCGTTGAGTTCTACTCAAAGAATATGTAATTTACAAAAAACTCCCTTTTCTGGTTGGGAGTTTTTTTATTTTTTGTAAAAGTTTCGGGTGTGATTGCAATTTTAAGGTTCATTATAGCCTTCGGCTGTGGAAGCAAGATGCTTCCGCTACATTTTAGTTGCAAAGACTAGGTCCTCGGAGGTTATACCCGTTCGACTCCAGAGCCTTACGGCTCTTCCGCTCAGGGTGACTGCAGTTGGAGGGAACTATGCAGAAATCCTTCGAAGTCCTAGCCGAAATCTTTGATTTCGCAGCAGGTCTTATGCATAGTTCCAAGGAAGCTGAATAAAATGAAGGCTGATTTGCAGAACTCGACTGCCCGGCTGTGGAAGCAAAATGCTTCCGCTACAAAGATGAACATTAATTTTAGTATTCGTACGGCTTCGCCTGATTTTATTTTTACCCTATGCAAAATTAAAAGTCTTTCTACAGATAAAGTACAATACAAATCTCGTGAATATAATCTTTAAACTTTGCTACGACCAATTTATGCAACTTCTGTGATTTTCCATGAGGCGTTAAAAAATTTGGGTGTCTGAGCGTAGCGAGTTCCCAAATTTTAGCCGAAATGTGAAAATCACTTCCCTGATAATGCGAGGTGGGTAGAGGGAGCTCGAGGGGGATGGGAGGAAACTGCGAGTCTCGTTCGTAAAACCGAAGGTTTTATAGGCGAGACGTTAATTTCCTCCCGCCCCCTCGTAAAAAAATTTGAAGGAGAAAGAATAGGCTTTGGTTATGTATAGGATATTTATTTAAATTTATTATAATTTTTAAAATTATTTCATTTACAAAGACTAGGTCCTCGGAGGTTATACCCGTTCGACTCCAGAACCTTACGGCTCTTCCGCTCAGGGTGACTGCAGTTGGAGGGAACTATGCAGAAATCCTTCGAAGTCCTAGCCGAAATCTTTGATTTCGCAGCAGGTCTTATGCATAGTTCCAAGGAAGCTGAATAAAATGAAGGCTGATTTGCAGAACTCGACTGCCTCTCAGGGTGACGACCACCCATGAATTTATATCTTATGAATGACTGCATGCAGACAGTCACCCTGAGCGAAGACGGCAATGCCGTCGTAGTCGAATGGGTATAACCCAGGTGTGGTTAAGTTTGGATGATTATTTATTTTACTTCTACTTCTGATTTTTATTTTTCTCCTTTCTGGGTATAATTTTACTGAGGTGATTGTATGAATAATGATCCTAAATTCATTAAACTTGTTACTGTTTCTGACAGAGTTAAGTATGATCTTATTACTTCTATGTTTGAAGAGGATGAGATTCCTTACATCGTAAAGGATGACGAGGCTGGTAGTATTATGAGAATTATCGGTGGTTCTAGCATCTATGGTGCTACTATTTATGTTCCTGATTTTATC
>CAMYEJ010000008.1 GCA_947254665.1 uncultured Peptoniphilus sp. | reverse complement strand
TAGTAAATGAAAAGGGAAAAGCTGACAAGGAAGAACTTGTTCGCACAGTGAATGTCAAGGCTAAAGTAACTTTCACAGATGGAAAGGACCCACAAGAACTAGATATACCAATTACAGTTTACAAAAATGTCTACGAAGCTCTTAACAAGGATGGCGACAAACCACTATTCTTAACAGAAGCTGAAGGTAAAGATGCAAAAGATGGCGGCTTAAGGGATGTAACTGGAAAATATGTAAAAGTTATAGTACAACCAACAGAAAAGAATACAAACAAGGACGCTAAGGTTTATTATGTTAACCCTAAAGCTTGGGTTATAATACCTGAAGTTGAATGGTCTGATGCTGACAAGGATAAGCATGATTTCTTAAAGTGGACATCTGATAAGGAAACCCAAAACGAAGAAGGAAAATTCGACTTTGCTAAACGTCATAAGTTTACTGATGAAGAAACAACTATCAAACCAATATTCACTGATGATGTAGTGGAACAAGAAAAAGGTAAAGAAAAGCCAAAAGTTCCAGATAACTTCAAGAAAGTTATAGTTAAGACAACAGACAAGGCTACAGATGAAACAGCATTTGAAAAAACATTCTGGGTTAACCCTACTAAAGAAGTAACAATAGATGTGAAAAATCCAACTGGTAAAAAGGTAGAAGCGAATACTGTAACAGTAGGAGCAGCTGGATATACTTGGGACTTTTCTAAGTGGGAAACAGAAGATAAGGCAAAAGCTTGGGAAGATAAGATAGTAGGAAAATTTGAAAAAGAAACTACTATCCTTGCAAAATATTCTATAAAATTTGAAACTATAAAAGATCAAATAGTTGATAAAAATACGGTTCACACACCACAAGGCAAGACACCGACAGTAGAAGAAATTACCAAGAAGATTACTCCACCGGAAGGCAAGACTATTAAGGAAGTAAAAATAGTTGAAAATCCAGATGTAAATACTCCAGGAAACGTTAAGGTTAAAGTAATCGTTGATTACACTGACGGTTCAAGCGTTGGAACAAATGATAAACCTTTAGAAGTTCCAGTAGAAGTTCACAAAAACATAATTCCAGAAGCACCTGGCGGACAAAAACCAAAGGATGCTCTTGATAATTATGTAAAAGTAATTCTAAAGGCTGGCGAAGGTGGTAAGTTTGAAAACACACTTACTAATCAATTTGTTTATTATGTAAGTCCTGAAGTTGAAGTCGACATGACTGGCGAAGCAAATAAAATTAGTAAAACTCCTGACACTGGATATATTGTAAATGGCGGAGAATGGAAAAATAAAGATGACAAGGCTTTAAAAGGAACTTTTACTGATAATGAAACAATATTTGAATATAAATTTAAAAAGTCTACAGATATAGTTGAAAAAATTGATGAAAATACTAAAAAGCCAGAAGGCTATGTAGAAGTTATATTTAAGGCAGATGCCAACGGTAAGCTTGAAGGAGATAAGTTAGAAAAAATCTACTATGTAAATCCAAAAGCTGGAATAAAATTAGTTGAATTAGCAGATGGACAAAATGCAACAGATAAACAACTAGCAGTTCCAAAGACAGTAGCCGATACTAATTACGCATTTGACAAATGGTTCGAAGAAATCGACCAAACAAATCCAATCAAAAGTGATAGAGTTCATGTAGCTCAATTTAAATTAAATAAAGTTACATTAACGTATGACGCTGGAGGTGCCGAAGGCACAGTTCCAAAATCTGTTACAGTTGATCATGGAACCAAAGTTGAACTATCTGCACCAATAAAATTGAACAAAGCTTATGCAAGTTTCGATGGCTGGAAAATTGGACAAAAAACTTACAAATCAGGTGAAGAGATCACTTTAACAGAAAATTGTACAGCTATAGCTCAATGGAAAAATGATGAAGAAATTATTTCTTATGATCCAAAAGATCCAATCACAAAACCAGAGGGTTATGTGAGAGTAAGCTTCGCAGCAGAAGAAGGACTTAAATTAACAGAGCAAAAAGCTTATTATGTTAAGAAAAATGCGGGCATAATACTTGGAAATGAAAAGCTTATAAAACCAACAGTAATACCTGAAATTGGATACAAGTTTGATAAGTGGGATAAAGACGATACTACTGAAATCAAAGATGAAAACGTAGTAGTTACAGCAAAAGCTACAAAATATGATGATGTTATTAAAAAGACAAAGACAGATGATAGTGAAAAACCAGATAACTATGTAAAGGTAACCTTCAAAGCGGGAGAACATGGCACTGTGACTGAAACAACTTACTTTGTAAATCCTAATAAGTACGTTGCACTTACACCACCAAGCGATGCTAATGGAAAAACAGGTTATGAGTTTGCTACTTGGACTAGTACTGATGGCACTGAATTTAGTCTTGCAAACTTTATAAACTATAAAGAAGATACAGAAATAATAGCTAAGTTCAATCAAAAAGATTCAGTATTTCCAAATACACCAGGTTCTACAAAACCAGCAGGTTATGTTGAAGTAGAATTTGCTATCGATACTAACAGTACTGGACGTGGTAAATTTGAAGGTATCACATCTTACTTTGTAGACCCAAGCAGACCTGTTTCAATTCCGACACCTACAACAGTAGCTGGTGTAGGATATATGTTTGACAGATGGACTGTTAAACAAGGCACAAATACAGGAGATCCTTTCAAACCGCAAGAAGAGCATAAATACACTGAAGCAAAGACAATAATTTATGCTAACTTTAAAAAGCTAGAAGATATAATCCCTAGTATAAATGATGATCAAACAACTAACTTAAAACCTGATGGTTATGTAACTGTTTACTTCTTAGAAGGAGCACATGCACAAAAGATTGAAGGAAAATCAATTTATTATGTAAATCCAACTGCCAACAAGAAGATTCAAGATCTTACAAAGCCAACAATAACACCAGATATAGGATGGAATCAAAAATCAGGAGACGAAGCTTGGTTAAACTCAGATAACACAAAGGTAGAAAATACTGCAGTCATAAATAAAGATATGCATATAACTGCCCAATATGAATCTATAAGTGATTTTATTGAAAAGACAAACGATCCTAGTCAGAAGAAACCAACAGGTTATGTAGAAGTGAAATTTGTGGCAGGTGCAAACGGAAAATTAAAGGACGGCATTACAGAAAAAGTATACTATGTAAATCCACACAAGTATGTACAGTTGAAAGCTCCTGAAACAATTGCTGATAATGAATATGAATTTGTATCTTGGTCAAAAGATGTTAGAAACTATACTAAATACGATAAAGATACAACTATCACAGCAAACTTTAATCCAAAGGACAAAGTTATACCTGTAAAACCAGGTATAAGCAAACCAAATAATTATGTTACAGTTACTTTTGAACTTGAAAAAGTAAATAATAATGATGCAGGAACTATTGAAGAAACAGAAACTACATCTTTCTATGTAGATTCAACTGTAGCTGTAAAATTAAATCCACCTGCAATAGATTTGAAAACAGGATATGATTTTAAAAAGTGGGTAATAAAGACAAATGGAATTGAACAAGATATAGTGCCACAAAATGATAACAAATACAGTGTGGATACAACTATATACGGTCAATTCAGTGAATTTAATAGTATAATTCCTTCTAAAGAACCAAACGGTGATGTAAATTCAAAGCCTAAGGGATATGTAACAGTTACCTTTGAAAAGGGAGAACATGGAGTATTAGATGGACAAACAATCTATTATGTTAACCCTAAAGCTGGAATAAAATTAGGCGATGCTAGTATAGCAAAACCAAATGTAATTGCAGCAAACACTTATGTTCACAGTGGATGGGATATAGATGACGATGGTAAAGCTAATACAGATGCTGAAATAAGTGCAAAAGAAATCAACAAAGATATTACTGTAAAAGCTATATACACATCCTTACCACCTATAATTAAGGCGGGTCCAAATCAAACAGCACCATCTGGTTATGTAGTTGTAATCTTTAAGACAGACGGTAAGGGAACGCTACTTGACAATGCTATTAATGGTAACAAGCCGGCAGGTAGGGAAAAAGAAAGCGAAATAGTATACTTCGTTAACCCTAACAGAAACTTAGACGCTCAATATGATGTTAAATTAGTGGATGAAACTAAGAGCGTTAGCGATACAGAACTTCCTATTCCAACACCAGTTCCAAATGATTCTGTAAAAACTAAGTTTGACAAGTGGATTGAAGAGATTGACTATACAAATCCAATCAAGAGAGGTAGAGTTTACGTAGCAACATTTAAGCCGATAGAAGTAACGTTGACTTATGATGCTGGTGAAGCTACTGAAGGATCTGCACCAAATGCAGTTACGGTTGACTACGGCACAAGCGTAAGACTTGCAAATGAAGGCAATCTTACTAAGAAGGACGCTAAATTTGTAGGTTGGAAGATTGGAGATTCAACTCATCCAGTTGGGGCTGAACTTACTTTGACAGCTGATACTAAAGCTATTGCTCAATGGGAAGGCGATAAGAATGTTATCGAATATGATCCACAAGAGCCTAAGACAAGACCGGATGACACTTATGTAAGAGTAATTTTCAAGGCAGAAGAAGGTATCACACTTTCTAATGTCAAAGCATACTATGTAAAGAAAAATGCTAATATAACATTAGGCAATGAAGAAATTATTAAGCCAACGACGGCAGCTAAGACAGGATTTGAATTTAGCGGCTGGGATAAAGATGATAGTACAGTAATTAATGCTAATATTACTGTTACTGCTAAATCAACACCACTTCAAGATACCGTTGAGAAAAAGACTGGAGTAGACAAACCAGAAGGTTATGTAGAGGTTAAATTTGTTGCAGGTCCGAATGGAACTGTTGAAGAAAAAACTTACTATGTAAATCCTAATAAGTATGTAACTCTTACTCCACCAACAGCAACTGGTAATACAGGCTATGAGTTTGGTTCTTGGAGTCAAGATGCTATGGCGCCAACACAATATAAAAATCCAAGTACAACAATCACAGCAAAATTTAATCAAATAGATTCTGTTTCTACAACTAAAAAGCCAGGTTATAAAAAGGTTGAATTTGTAATTGAAGGTGAAGGCGGAAACATTGTCGACGAAGAAACAAAAGTTTATTATGTAGATCCTAACCGCAATGTAACTATAAATCCACCGAAAACATTAGCTAAAACAGGCTACGTCTTTGAAAAGTGGGATCAAGATACTGTTACAACAGCTAAGAAATATGCTGAAGACACAACAGTTAAAGGAAACTTTAAGAAACTTCCTGACGTTGTGCCATCAAAAGACAAGACTACAGGAAAAGACAATGCTAAACCGGATGGATATGTAGTTGTAAAATTTATTACAAGTAGCGAAGGTAAGCTTGTAGGAGAAACATTATACTATGTAAATCCAAATGCAAATCTTAATGTAAATGCATTGGAAGTACCGACAGTTGATCCAGAAGTTGGATATAAACAAAAGAAGGATACGACTAATGATAAACCTTTATGGAAGGTACTTGACTTAGTTCATCAAGTTGAAGAGTTTGATCTTTCTAAATTAACAATAAATAAAGACCTAACTATTGAGGCACAGTATGATGCTGAAAAAGATTCAATACCTGCCAAGAATGATGATGGAACTTCAAACGTTAAGCCAAAAGGATATATAAAAGTAACATTTAAGACTACTGAAAAAGGTGGAAATATAGAAAAAGATATCTATGTAAATCCTAATAAAGCAGTAGAATTAAAAGATCAAGCGCCAAAAGTAAATCCGGTTACAGGATATGAATTCTCCGATTGGGACAGACCAATTAAAGAAAAGATTCAATACACAGATGGAAATATAATTACAGCACAGTTCAACGAAATAGGTAATATTTCAAAGGTTGAAAAACCTGGATATGTAAAGGTTGAATTCAAACAAGGAGAACATGGTACTTTAACAGGTGATGTAAATCTTTGGATTAAACCGGACGTAGAAGTTACTATACCTGCTCCAAAAGTTAATCCAAATGTTGGTTATGAGTTTGATAATTGGAATAAAACATTAACAGTAACAGCTAAGGAAAATGACCCAACTTATGAAATCACAGCACAATATAAACCGCTTGGAGATGTAATTCCTCAAGGAAAACCTGACGGTTCTGACAAACCGAATGGTTATGTAACTGTAACATTTAAAGCTGTTAATGGAACTCTTAGTGGAAATACAGTTTACTATGTAAATGGAGAAAAAGAAGTAGATTTAACTAGTACAGCTGATGCTATTACTAAGAAAGCAAATGTAGGTTATACAGCAGATGGCGGAAAATGGGATAGACCATTAAAGGCAACATTTAAAGACGGTGATGTTTTAACATTTACTTTCAAAGAACTTCCTGATGCGATACTAAAGACAAAAGACGATGAATCAGAAAGACCAGCTGGATATGTAATTGTAAAACTTATTCCAACGGAAAAAGCAACAGATCAAACTAAGGAAAATAAAGTTTACTTTGTAAATCCATTGAAGGAAGAAGTAACTATTCCAAGTACTGACCCAGTAGGTAAAGAAATAACTGATGCAAATAAAAACACATACACATTCTTATTTACTGGTTGGACAGTAACAAGAGGAACTATTACAAAATCTTGGGATAAACCTGAAAACGATAAAGCTACTATCATAGGCAAATTTATACAAGATACTGATATTACAGCTAAGTACAACATAAAGGCAGAAAATCTAGTAAATGGTCCTATTTCTAAAGATAGTTTAGTTACTGGTAAAGGTGATGTTCCAAAGGTAGAAGATTTAATTAAAAACATTCCAGGAAGTGAAAAAGATCCACTTCCAGATGGAACAAAAATAACTTATGAAGATGAGCCTAAGGTTGATGTTCCTGGAAATGTGAAAGCAAAAGTTAAGATTGAATATCCAAATGGTAAGACTAGTGTCATTGAAGTGCCAATAACAGTGGTTGAGCATGTAGTTCCACAAGTTGGAAATGACAGACCACTTGTACCGGATAGCTTTATCAAAGTTACAGTTGACCCAACATATGCTGCGACAGACAATACTAATAACAAGAAAATCTTCTGGGTAAAACCAAATACAGAAGTGAAACTTGATGGCATCTACGACCCTATAGGTAAAGATATAGTAGAAGGTAATGTTAAAAAACCAAATAAATTCACTAAGTGGACATTAAAAGATAGCGACCCAGTTGTAGAGTACAAAGTAGTTGCTAATAGCATTACTACAAGTTTTGCAAAAGAATCTACTATAATTGCAAATTATGAAAATGTAGAGAACATTGCTCCAAAAGAAAAAGATCCTCTTTGGTTCTCGCTAAATTCAAATCCAGAACCAAAGGACTTCATAAAGAATGTTTATGATGACAATGATCCTAAAAATCCAGACAATCTTCCACCGGGAACTAAGCTTGAATTTGTCCAAGATAAAGAGCCAAGTACAGGTGATGTTGGACAATACAGTACAACAATCAAAGTAACCTATCCAAATGGAGAGGTTAAAACCGTTGTTGTTCCTTACAAGGTAACAGGAGATGTAGTTGTACAAGATGGCGATAATAAGCCAACTGTTCCAGATACCTTTGTACTAGTTATTGTTAAGACAACTGACAAGGCAACAGAAGACATAACTAGAAAATTCTGGGTAAATCCTAAGA
Source organism: uncultured Peptoniphilus sp. (assembly GCA_947254665.1). Lineage (GTDB taxonomy): Bacteria > Bacillota > Clostridia > Tissierellales > Peptoniphilaceae > Peptoniphilus_B. The sequence goes on along the minus strand of CAMYEJ010000008.1, from coordinate 12,029 downwards.
TAGAACTAACAATTCCTGTAGCTAATCCAAAAGGTAAGTATGTTCCAAAAGATCAGGGTAATCCAAAGGATTATACTTGGAAGTTTACTGGCTGGGAAACAGAAGAAACGCCTACAAGATCTTGGAATGATACTATAACAGGACAATTTATAAAAGAAACAACTATAAATGCTACCTATGTTGAAGATCAAGCAGAATTAGTAGATATTTATTACACAACAGAATCTTGGAAGGGAGTTAATGATTATCTTCCAAGGGAAGATCAATTAAAAGCTTTGGTAACAAGCAAAGTTCCAGGCAAAGTTGAAAGTGTAGAATTATTAACTGATTCTCAAGATTTTACAGAATACGCATATAGTAAACTCAGCGAAAACAATATTAATCAAATCAATAGAACTGAAACTATAAATGCAAAAGTAACATTAAAAGATGGCACTGTTAGCATAGTAGAAATTCCAATAGTTGTTTATAAAAACATCTATGAAGGTTTAACTAATGGTGGCAAGCCTGATTATGTAGCTAAGGCAGAAGATGATTTGAAAAAATCAAATCCAGGTAGAGATGATAATGACTATGTAAGGGTAACATTGATTCCTACTGCCAAGGCTAAGAACCAACAAAGAAAGACTTACTATGTAAGGAAAAATGCTTCTGTCATTATTCCTGAAATAATTGCAGAAGGTAGAGATGCTTATCAATTTATATATTGGGAAGCTGAAACACCAGGTAAAGGACAAGATAATCCAAACTATGGCTGGGCAACTAGGGCGATGAGCATGTTTAGATCAGCAGATCCAACTAATAAAAGCGACTTGGTAAACAATGGTAAGATAATAAATGAAGTTGATGGTAAAACAAGAATGAGCTTTAATCAAAATACTGATATAATTGCTCAATATGATAAAAAGCCAGAACCATGGGGACCAGGGTACAGTGGCGGCGTAAATATCTATATTGGAAAGCCATCAGGTAATCCAACAGGAAAAGTTAAAGAACCTGTAGCTGAAAACGAATATAGAAAAGAAGTTAGATATATGCAAGGATTCAATGGAAATTTCAGACCTAACGATGGACTTACTCGTGCAGAAGCTGCTCAAATCTTGGCAAATGCACTTGTAGAAGACGGATTCAAGTGCACTGAAAACTTCAAAATTCCTTACAAAGATGTAAAAGAAGAATGGTATACAAGAGCTATTAGAATTGTAACTGAAGCAAAAGTATTTGCTGGTTATGATGATGGAAATTTCAGACCTGAAAAGAAGATCACTAGAAACGAATGGATAGCAACTCTTAAGAGATTCCAAGAGTTGGGTGATGTAGTAGGTAACCATATGAAGCTTAATGATAAACATTGGGCTAAGAGTGAAATCGAAGCTGCTTTCAATGAAGGATGGCTAAGTATTTACACAGATGGACTTGCTAAATTTAAGGGTGATGAATTTATACCAAGAGAAGAAGTTGCGGCAGTATCTAACAGAGCGTTCAACAAAGTTCTTGACAAGGATTATATTGAAAACAATATTAATAACTTGATAACTTATAAAGATGTTGATAAGAGTAGATGGTCTTACTATGATATTCTTTGTGCAAGCAATACCTTCATTTATCAAGGAGGATACTACAGAGCACACTGGATAAAACAAGACAATGATCTATTCAATGTAAATACACATGGAATTGACATCTTAAAAGCAGAATTTCAAAGAAATCCAAGATAAAAATTAAGAGAAGGGCGACCTTCTCTTTTTTTATGTTTTTTGTGTTTTGGGTTTTAGGTAGTAGCATAGGGTATAACCTTGGTAGGGTTATGTTTGGACGATTCATTTGTCTAGACTTGACCCGCGGAGGTTATACCCGTTCGACTCACTTCGTTCGCTCAGGGTGACTGCAATTGGGAGGGTATTCTCTATATATTTCTCAATGAAGACAGTTGCCCTGAGTGGAAATGACGAAGACAAAATCTGAGTCATTGAAGTCGAATGAGTATAACCCTGGTGGGGTTATGTATGGATTATTTAATTTGCATAGACTTGGTCAAATACAGCTTATACCCGTTCGACTCACTTCGTTCGCTCAGGGTGACTGCAGTTGGGAGGGAATTGTAGCCTCGAAGTCCTAGTCGAAATCTTTGATTTCGTTCCAGGTCTTATGCAAAGAGTTTCAAAGAAGCCAAACGAAGTGAGGCTGATTTGTAGAACTCGACTGTCCGGCTGTGGAAGCTCTGCATTTTTGACCAACTTAAAATAAATTCATACTAAACAAAAAAATAAAAAATCGGCACTTATTTCTAAATGCCGATTCTTTAAGGAAATATTTCCTAAGCACATTGTGCTTTGCTTACACCTTATGTAATTGTGTAAACTACACTGTTCGGTATAAAATATGGATTGAAAGGGGTATCTATTTCTAAACCTTTTGGTTTAGAATAAAATTAAAGACCATACAATTGTATGGTCTTAATGGTGCGGGAAAGAGGACTTGAACCCCCACTCCATTGGAACTAGATCCTAAGTCTAGCGCGTCTGCCAATTCCGCCACTCCCGCGTGAGTACTTATCTAGTATATTATGTTTTTCGACTCTTGTCAACACTTTTTTTAAATTTTTTTAAATGTTTTTTAATTTTTTTTCTGACAAGTATTTATCCAAAAATATTATCTTTAAGTTCCTCTGTTTTCTAACTTCTAATTTCCATCTGATACTTACACTTTGGGCAGGTTACTTTTATTTTGCCTTTGCCTCTTGGTACTCGCATCTTTTGATGACAGTTGTCGCATTTTATATATTTGTATTCTTTTCTATTTTTAAATTGTGTTAGATTTCTTTTATAATTTCTTTTTATTTTATTTACAATGCCTACTATTTTATTGTTTTCCATTCTTCTTACGTATATATTTTTGGATAGTGCTCTCATAAGAGAATATATTAAAAATGTCACTGAAAACATATCAAATAGTCTTACATGGGTCGTGTATGCTAGGATTTTAAATATTAACGCGCTTGTGATGAGGAATATATTTAGTTCGTCGACTCCATTTCTACCTTGCATAATCTCTTTTAATTTTTTCATTTAATCACCATGAACATTATAACATGATTTTTAAAATTCAAAAATTCTTATTTTATGATATACTTATTTTAGGAGGTAGTATGGATTATTCAAAGTATATTAGAAATTTAAAAGATTATCCAAAGGAAGGTATAATCTTCAGAGATATAACCACTCTTTTAAAGGATAAGGATGCGTTTAAAGGTGCGATTGATGAACTTGTGGCTCTTGCTCCTAAGGATGTGGACAAGGTTGTGGGTGTAGAGGCTCGTGGCTTTATTGTAGGTGCTCCTATGGCTATTCACATGGATGCAGGATTTGTGCCTGTTAGAAAGCCTGGTAAGCTCCCATATAAGAAGATTGAAGTTTCTTATGAGTTGGAATACGGCACTGACAAGATTGAAATCCACGAAGATGCAATCAGTCCTGGTGAAAAGGTAATAATTGTCGACGACTTGCTTGCTACTGGTGGTACTTCAAAGGCTACCATAGACTTAGTTGAAAGACTCGGTGGCAAGATTGAAGCGTTGGTATTTTTAGTTGAACTTACTGACCTACCTGGCAGAGAAGTTCTAAAAGGTTATGATGTTAGAAGCCTAATCAAATATTAAATTTTTATAAAAAGACCCTTCTATTTTTAGATAATAGAAGGGTTTTTTATTGGACATATAAAGTTATACGATATGCAAAATTTCTTTCCAGAACTTTTAATTTTTGGTGGATATTATACAGTAATTTCTTGTTTTAGAGCAATCTGTTTATATTCGTTTGGAGTAATTCCTGTGTACTTCTTAAAAGTAGTGGAGAAGTGGGATTGGGAAGAGAATCCACAGTAACAAGAAATAAATTCAAAGTTTTTCTTATTTTCGCTTATTAACTCTTTGGCATATCCAATCCTCTTTATATTTATATATTCACAGAATCTGTAACCGGTCTCTTGTGTGAAGAGGTGGCAGAGATAGTTCTTAGAAATGTGTAGCTTCTTTGCTGTATCAGAGAGAGTGATTTTATCACGGAAATTCTTGTTGATGTAGGATATAGCACCTTCTACAAGCTCGTGATCGGACTCGCTAATTCCTAGTAGAAGTGAATCCCTATAAGTGGTAAGCATTGACTCTCCGTAATTTGCTAGTTCCTCGCGAGAAATTAAATTTGCAATGGCGATGTTATTTCTATGAACCTTGTCGGATAAATCTTTTTTGTACTTGCAAAGAAAATATGTATACAAGAAGACGTTTAGAACATTGAGATAATCCTTAAGTTCTTCTGCTGTTGCAATTGTGCTGATTCTCTTTCTATATAGTTTATGTGCCTTGCCGAAGCTTTTGATATTATTTGCCTTGGCAATTTCTAAATTATTATACATGTAATCATCCTTTCTATTTAAAATAAATATAGTAATATTTGAAAAATATTATCAATACAACTATATTATAATGAAAAAGTAGTTGATAGTCAATATCAAGGAAAGGAGGAAATATGAAAGTTAAAATTATTTACTGGTCAGGAACCGGTAACACTGAAAAAATGGCAAACGCAGTATTTGAAGGGGCAAAAGAGGTAAATGATGATACCACCCTAATCAATGTCTGCGACGCAAAAGTTGATGATGTAAAAGACGCAGACGTTCTTATCTTTGGATGTCCAGCAATGGGATCAGAAGAACTAGAAGAAGAGTACATGAGACCATACATGGACAGCGTAAACGAACTACTTAAAGGCAAAAAAGTTGCACTATTCGGCTCTTACGAATGGGCAGAAGGCCAATGGATGGAATATTGGAAAGAAGAATTAGAAAATCTTGGAGTACAAGTATTCGAAACAGTAATCGCTTACGATAATCCATCAGAAGATGCTCTTGCAGATTGCAGATCACTAGGAAAGGCAATTGCAAGATAAATTGACCGACTTTAAAATAAGCGGTAACATAACCATTGAGTTCTATAAAAAGATAAGAACATTACCTAATTTAGATTACCTGAATTCTCTCGTAAAGATGAGTATCGCACCTACTTTGTACGAGAAAAAAGTAGGAACACTCATGACAATAAGAGAAGATGACAAATCTTCTCTGTCCACATGGAAAACATATAAAGACGAATTAGCGGCAGCACTGAAAGTTCAATACATCGAACTTAAAGAAGAAAAGAACTACACAGTGATCCTCTTTTATGACAAGCGATATTTGGAATCAACCCTGAAAGAAGAAAGGGTGAAGAAATTTCTAAAATCTATCGGGTATGAAAACTCCCACCAAATTAATAATTACCTTCTTAAATTAAAAGATAGATTTAGAGAAAAAGTACCAGATGAGGTAGGCATATTTTTGGGTTACCATTTCGAAGATGTAGTAGATTTCTACTTCAACAGTGGTAAAGCCTGCCTTGTGTGTGGCTATTGGAAATGCTTCAATAACAAAAATCGCGCGCTATACGACTTTAAAAGATACAATCTTGCAAAAGAAAATTACATGAAAAGTTTACTCTATCAATAAAACTGGGATTCACCCAGTTTTATTGTTTTTTTTGTGGAAAGTGGTCATCCAAACATAACCCCACCACTGTTATACCCGTTCGACTTCAATAACTCAGCCTTTGGCTTCGTCATTTCCGCTCAGGGTGACTGTATTCCTTAAAGTTATCCTTGTAGAGATCCTTCGACTCCGATGGTAAACCGTCTCCGCTCAGGATGACCAGGTGGTGGATTTGTAGCGGAAGCATATTGCTTCCACAGCTGAGAGGCTCTGCACGGAATTACTTAATGAATTGATAAGTTTCCAAAGGTAAATACTTCTGTATTGTCACCCTGAGAGGCAGTCGAGTTCAACAAATCAGACTTCATTTCATTCGGCTTCTTTGGAACTCTTTGCACGAGACCTGCAACGAAATCAGAGATTTCGGCTAGCGCTTCGAACGGGTATACCCTCCGAAGGTAAATTCTTGGCAAGTGAAATAATAGTTTTTATAGAACACACTTCACACAAAAAATAAAAAATCCCTGTAAACAGGGAAATTAAAATTTATTCAAAATATCATGATGACCGATATCTACTAGAAAAATCAATTCATCACCTTCGTAAAACCACAATATGCGAATATCCATATTGATAGAAGACTCCCAAATACCGTCAGTACCTTGAACTTTTTTGGTACGTAGAGATGGGTGAGTCGGATCATTTACGAAAAACTCAAGCTTCTTTTTGGTCTGTTTCTTTTCAATATCAGACAAAGTTTTGTAATGTTTTTTAAATGCCTTGGAAAAAGTAATTTTGTAGGTCATTACTTGTCGAGTTCCTCAAAAAGAGCATCAATAGAATCGAAAACAGGTTGGTTACCATTCTTAATAGACTCCTTGATTTCGTCAACAGAAGCCTTCAGATTTTTTATGACATGTTCTGGATAAATGGCAACAGGCACGAGAATAATCCTGCCATTATCTTCGATAACTTCGAATTGATCGCCTTGATTTAGATCCATAGAATTTACGATTTCTTTTGGAATAGTCACCTGGGACTTTGCTTTTAATTCTACTAACATAGAAACCTCCTTTTGTTAGAAAATCAAACTTTCTAACTAAATTATAAATTTTTTTAGTACAGATGTCAATATAATGAATAATAAACCATATAGACAAAGCTTTTGCTACAAATGATTTCCATCCCATAACCAAACCCACACTATACAAAAACCAAAAATTTTCACAATTCACTTTAAATAATTACCATTACATAGTATGATAATGCTAGATGTACTTAATTTAAAATAGCTAACAAATAGCTATCACAAATTTACTTTATTCTTAAAAATATAGATTAGAAAGGTGATACAATGTTTAAAATATTAGTAGTAGATGACGAAGAGAAGATAAGAGAAGTCATAAAGACCTATGCAGAGTTCGAAGGTCACACTGTTGTAGAAGCGGTGGACGGTATCGACGCTGTTGAAAAAGCTAGAGAACAAGACTTTGACGTCATAGTTATGGATATTATGATGCCTAGACTTGACGGTTTTTCTGCTTATAAAGAAATCAAAAAGACAAAGAATATCCCAGTCCTTATGCTATCAGCAAGGGGAGAGGAATATGACAAATTATTCGGATTTGAAATTGGTATTGACGATTACGTGGTAAAACCATTTTCTCCTAAGGAACTTATGGCTAGACTAAATGTAATCGTAACTAGAAATAAAAAATTAAACGACAACAGGGTTATGGAGTTCGAAGGTCTAAAGATTGACCTAGACGGCAGAAGTGTATCCGTTGACGGGGAAAGGGTGGACCTAACTCCTAAAGAATACGAACTTCTAACATATCTTGCAAAGAACAAAAACATCGCCCTCTCAAGGGAACAACTTCTAAACCAAGTGTGGGGCTATGATTTTTACGGCGACGATAGAACCGTGGATACTCATATCAAGATGCTTAGAAACTCAATCAAACATTATAGAAAATTTATAGTAACAGTAAGAGGTGTTGGATATAAATTCGAAGAGGACGAAAACAATTAAAAAAACCTCCATGCTATTTAAACTTTGGAGGTACTTCATAGGCTTTGCAGCCATGATATTCATAATCCTTTGGCTGTTCCAAATAGTATTTCTAAACTATTTTTACGAGTCTATGAAGATAAGTGAGATCACAAGGATCGGAAACACTATACAAAATGAATTCGACTCAGAGGACTTTGCCGAAGTTTTAACCACCTATGCATTGACAAAATCTCTTAAGATTACTGTAGTTGACGAATATGGACATTACAGAATGACCAATGACACAGTGCTTGAGTACATGCCACCCATGTCTAAACTTAGATTCGATGCAGAATATGGAAGGCTCCAAGAGGAAGGGTTAAAATATATAATTAAGACCAGCAAGATTCCAAAACTGGACAACTCCCTCATTGAGTTTAACGGATACCTCGGAAACATCGCAGGAGTAAAGTATTATATAACTATCTCCTCAGTCTTAGAACCGGTGGATTCAGCCATAGATATACTAAAGGAACAGCTCTTCATCGTATCTATAATTTCACTTGTAATAGCGATGATCATGTCATTCTTTATATCTAAGAGACTATCAGATCCGATAGTGCAAATGTCTAGGACGGCAATAGCGATAGGAAAGGGAAACTACGACACCATGTTTAAGAAAGGTGACTACGAAGAGATAGACGACCTGTCAGACACCTTAAACTACGCAACAGGCGAACTTAAAAAGACATTGCAGCTTAGAAAAGACCTTTTGGCAAATGTGAGCCACGACCTGAAGACACCGCTTACGGTCATAAAATCATACGGAGAAATGATTAGGGACATAAGCGGAGACAACAAAGAAAAGCGGAACGAACACATCGAAGTCATAATCGAAGAAGCAGACCACCTAACCAAACTAGTAAACGACTTACTAGACGTATCTAAACTGGAATCATCGGTTGCAAGCTACGAAATCACAACCTTTGACCTCGGAGAGATGGTGGATAATCAGTTAATTAGATTTAAAAATTACAGAAGTGATTTCGAATTCGAAGTAATAAAATCAGGAAACTTAAAGATAGAAGCAGACTACAAGAGGATAGAACAAGTAGTCTACAATCTAATCTCCAACGCCATCAACTACTCGGGAGAATCTAAAAAACTAATCCTTAAGACAGAAGAAACAGAAAAAGGCGTGAGATTTGACTGTATAGACTTTGGAATAGGAATAAAAGAAGAAGATATAGAAGGAATCTGGGATAGATTCTACAGAGGAAGCGGCAACAGGACCAGATCTAAGGTAGGCACAGGCTTAGGACTATTCATAGTAAAATCCATACTAGAAGGTCACGGATTTGAATATGGAGTAACATCAAAAGTAAACGAAGGAAGTAACTTCTACTTCGTTGCCAAAAAAATGGAAGAAAAGTAAAAAGTAAAAGAGAGAGCAGAAGCTTTCTCTTTTTTTATATGGTAAAACAAATACGACAATAACAGTCATCAAATATAGACCTCACCCGGCTTATACCCATTCGACTACGACGGTTCCGCATTGCTCCACTGTCTTTGCTCAGGGTGACTGTCTTCATTTGGGATTATATAGATAACAACCTCGCAACTACAGTCACACATGGAGAAATTACCTTCCCACCTATCGTCACCCTGAGCGAGGAAATTTATTTCCGAGTCGAACGGGTATAACCTATATTTAACCTAGTCTTTGCAACTGCATGTAGCGGAAATCCAGGTTCCACAGCCGGGCAGTCGAGTTCTGCAAATCAGCCTTCACTTCATTTGGCTTCTTTGGAACTATGCATGAGACCTGCAGCGAAATCAAAGATTTCGGCTAAGACTTCGAATGGGTATAGCCGGTGTGAGTTTAGTATGGGTGATTGTAGTTGTATAGGTATTAATAATATCTTTACAAAAAATAAAAAAACCGTACTTAATGTACGGTTTCTAATATGTAGCCATGCACCTCTTATTGAAAAGCTAATCAATACGGTACCCATGGAGCCAGCTCCACCCAGGCACCCTCACGGCACACAGAATATCTTACTTAGTGCTGCTTCCGTCAAGACCTGACACGGTTCATAAGCTCCTGTTGCGTGAGACCCAAGTTTCAACACCGCTTTCATGGGGCAGACTACCGATTAAACAATCCTCCAAGAGGAATTCAATCCTGCTGTAGCGAATCGCAGGTTACAGGACATCGCTAATTTCCCATCTAGCATGGCATGGCGCAGGGAGAGGGATTTGAACCCTCGATACAATTTCTCGTATACACGCTTTCCAGGCGTGCACCTTCAGCCACTCGGTCATCCCTGCATGCTTACAGACTTATATTATACTTGAATATTAAAAAAAAAGCAAGGTTTCATCCTTGCTCATTGATTCTTTATTTAAGTTTTTTTAGTCCAACTCTTTCTCTTTTTATGTCGATGGAGATGACTTCTACGTTTACTATATCTCCAACACTTACTATGTCTTTTGGATGTTTTACAAATCCTTTTGACAGGTTGGAGATGTGGATTAGTCCTTCTGAATGAAGTCCTATGTCCACGAAGCATCCGAAGTCTACTACGTTTCTGACTGTTCCTTTTAGCACATCACCGATTTTTAAATCTTCGATGGTTAGTATATCTGATTTTAAGAATACTTCGTCCAAGTCTTCTCTCGGGTCTCTGCCTGGTTTTTTAAGTTCTTCTAAAATATCTCTTAGGGTAAATAGTCCAACTCCTAGTTCTTTTGCCAGTTCTTCTGTAGCTTCTTCATTGCCTTTTAATTTCTTTGCTATTTCATAGGATTCTGGATGGACTGCTGTGGAGTCGAGGAGTTCTTCTCCGTCTAGGATTCTTAGAAATCCTGCTGATTGTTCAAATGCCTTTGGTCCTAGGCCCTTTATATTTTTTAAGTCTTTTCTGCTATTGAACCTGCCTACTTCGTTTCTATATTTTACGATGTTATTTGCTACGGTAGTATTGATTCCGCTGACATATTTAAGTAGCGGCACAGATGCTGTGTTTAGGTTTACTCCTACTGTGTTTACGCAGGTTTCCACCACGTCGTGAAGCTTCATGTCCAGGTTCTTTTCGTTTAGATCGTGTTGGTACTGTCCAACGCCTATGTGTTTTGGCTCGATCTTAACTAGTTCTGCCAGTGGATCTTGAAGTCTACGTCCGATTGAGATTGCGCCTCTTACGGTTACGTCTAGGTCAGGGAACTCTTCCGTAGCTTCTTCTGATGCGGAGTAGATGGATGCACCTGCTTCACTTACAATGGTCCAGGATACGTTTAGTTCATTTTTTCTTACGAAGTCTGCTACGAATGATTCTACTTCTCTGGATGCGGTTCCGTTTCCTATGGCGATGACGTCGATGTCATTTCTCTTTATAAGTCCCATAAGTTTCTTTTCAACTTGGGTCTTGTCACCTTTATCTCCCGCTATGAATAGAACGTCGTGTTCTTTGAAATTTCCTAATTTATCTACTGCAGATGCCTTGGTACCTGTTCTGATTCCTGGGTCTAGTGCCAACACATTCTTATCTTTAAGCGGTCTTATCATAAGTAGATTGTGTAGGTTTTCTCCGAAGAGTTCTATGGATGCGGTCTCTGCGAGTTGGGTTAGATCGCTTCTGATTTCTCTTTCTATTGATGGCATGATCAGTCTCTTTAGAGAGTCTTCGATGATTTCTGTCTTTAGTTCTTCCAATGTGTGGGAGTTGATGTAAGTGGATTTGATGTTTGAAATGATGATATCCATTGGGCTTACCATTTCTACCTTAAGTACATCGTCTTTTTCGCCACGATTGATTGCAAGGGTGTTGTGGAATTTTAAATCCTTTATCTTTTCTTCGAAGTCGTAGTACATTTCATAGACATGATTTTCTTCCTTCTTCGTGGTCTTTAAACTAGAAAATCTCCACACGATCTTCTTGATCATCTCTCTTATTTTGCTAGAGTCAGAGATATTTTCTGCTTCGATATCTTTTGCTCCTTGGAGAATTTCTTCCGCTTCAAGTTCGTCTTCTGGGTGTTCTACTTTAAAATTCTTAATGGCTTCTAGTATATCTTCTAGATTTTTTTCTTCTGCAATCATGTTTGCAAAGACTTCGTAGCCTCTTTCTCTTGCGATACTTCCTCTGGTGTTTCTCTTAGGCTTGTAAGGTCTGTAGATGTCTTCTAGAGCAGATAGCACGTCAGCTGCTTCTATCTCTGCTACTAGTTCTTCTGTAAGCTTACCTTGGCCTTCTATAAGTGATTTGATCTCTTCTTTTCTCGCTTCCAAATTTCTAAGATATGTAAGTCTCTTTAGAAGATTTCTAAGCTCTTCATCGGTTAGTCCGCCGGTTACTTCTTTTCTATATCTGGAGATAAATGGAACTGAGTCTCCGCCATCTAGAAGTTCGATGGTTGGGATAAGTCTCTTTTCATCTATATTAAGTTCCTTTGATAATTTCGTTATAATACTTTTGAAGGTCTGTAAACGAACAAAAGTACCAGGATAAAAAAT